>JAZSJB010000083.1:0-26034 GCA_045534105.1 Lawsonibacter sp.
AAGGAGATTCTGGGCACCTACGAGGTGGAGTGGCAGGGTGAGAAGATCGACCTGACCCCCGGCTGGCGCCGCCTGACCATGGTGGACGCCGTTAAGGAGTATCTGGGCATCGACTTTGGCGCTATCACCGACGACGCTGAGGCTGTTGCCGCTGCCGAAGCCAAGGGTGTCGAGTTGGCGGACGCCGCCGAGCGTACCTGGGGCAACGCCCTGTACGCCTGCTTGGACCAGCGGGTGGAGCAGAATCTGATCCAGCCCACCTTCAGTACCATGTATCCTGTGGAGGTTTCCCCCTTGACCAAGCGTTCTCCCGCCGAACCCCCCCTGACCGAGCGCTTCGAGCTGTTCATCTGCCACAGCGAGCTGGCCAACGCCTACTCCGAGTTGAACGATCCCATTGACCAGCGTGCCCGCTTCCAAAAGCAGGTGGAGCAGCGTGAGCGCGGCGACGATGAGACCGAGATGATGGACGAGGATTTCCTCACCGCTTTGGAATACGGCATGCCTCCCACGGGCGGCATGGGCATGGGCATCGATCGCTGCGTCATGCTTCTCACCGGTCAGGATACCATCCGCGAGGTCATTCTGTTCCCCACTATGAAGCCCCTGGACTGATAAGTTGCGATCACCCAAGATATCTGCGGATATCTTGGGTGATTTCATAAACAAAACTGTGCCTTGGGGGTGCCTTATGAAAACAGAAAAGAACATTTTAATTGCCTTTGTGTTGAATCTTGCTTTTTCTGTCTTTGAGTTTGTGGGCGGGATATTTACCGGCAGTGTTGCCATTGTTTCTGATGCAGTACACGATCTTGGTGATGCAGCCAGCATCGGCATGTCCTGGTTCTTTGAAAGGAAAAGCAGGAAACAGCCCGATGAAACCTATACTTACGGATATGCCAGATACTCTGTGATGGGAAGTGTGATCACTACGCTGGTCCTTCTGTTTGGCTCCGTTGTGGTAGTTTGCAATGCGGTTGGCAGACTCATTGAGCCAACACAAATCCACTATGACGGCATGATAGGATTTGCGGTCATCGGTGTTTGTGTGAATCTCGGAGCGGCATTTTTTACCCGTGAGGGCGGTTCACTGAACCAGAAAGCGGTCAACCTGCATATGCTGGAAGATGTGCTTGGCTGGGCGGTCGTGCTGGTGGGCGCCATTGTAATGCGTTTTACCGGCTTGGTTTGTATTGACCCGATCATGTCTATTGGTGTGGCGGTATTTATCTTTGTGAATGCCATGATGAACTTGAGGGAAGCTCTCGATATGTTTCTTGAAAAGACACCTCACGACATTGAGATTGGGGAGATCAAAGAACATGTCGCCGGTATCGAGGGTGTCCTTGGTGTTCATCATATCCATGTTTGGAGTATGGATGGCCAAAGCCACTATGCCACCATGCACATTGTGACAAATTCTGACCCCCACCACATCAAGGAGAGTGTCCGAAAGGAATTGCGCGAACACGGCATAGGTCATGCCACACTTGAGCTGGAAACAGAACATGAGCATTGCTGGGAAGAACACTGTCATGTGGAATGTAAGTCAGTTTCCGGACATCACCACCATCATCATCACCATCACTGAAAAAACCCTGTGCATCCAAAGATGCACAGGGTTTTGCTTGGTGTGGAAAAGAAATCCTTGACAAGGAGAATTCTTTATTATAATGTATAAACACATTTTTTCTTGACAATCCCCACATATGCCTTTACCATATAAACGTTTAGACTACCCCAAAGACCGAAGGAGGAGCCGGGATGGAGCAGATCACCAGTCGGAAAAATCCCCTTATCACCCATATCCGTAAGCTGACTGCGGACCGGGCCTACCGCCGGGAATGCGGGGAATATCTGGGCGACGGGGTCAAACTGCTGGCCGAGGCGGTCAAATGGAACGCACCCTTGAACTGCGTGGTGTACACCGCTGGAACGGCACTTCCCGACTTGCCTGCGGGCTTGCGGGTGGTGGAGGTTCCTGCGGACGTGATGGAGTCCATCTCGCCCATGAAGACCCCGCAGGGAGCACTGTTCCTGTGCCGCATGGGGGAGCAGGAAGTACGGGAAAAGCTGACCGGACAGCGATATTTAGTGCTGGACGAGGTGCAGGATCCGGGCAATGTGGGCACGATCTGGCGCACGGCGGACGCCCTTGGAGCGGACGGCCTTCTGCTGACGGACGGTTGCGCCGATCCCTGGAACCACAAAACCGTGCGGGCCACCATGGGGGCCTGTTTCCGTCTGCCGGTATATGAAGTGAAACGGCAGGAACTCTTCGCCCTGTTGGAGCGTTCAGCCCTGCCGTTGTATGCAACTGCACTGAGAGAGGATACCCTCGACCTGCGTGACGCGGACCTGAGCTGCTGTGCCGTGGTCATCGGAAGCGAGGGCAGAGGGGTATCTGAAGAAGTGCTCACCATGAGTGAAAAGACCCTGAAGATCCCCATGCGGGAACGCTGCGAATCACTGAATGCCGCGGCGGCCGCCGCGGTAGTGCTGTGGGAAATGGCACGTTAGCCCTTACCCAGACCCAGGCGGCAATAGACACTCTGGACGATGAGGTAGGCGGCCAGCAGAAAACCGGTAAAGAGCAGATAGGCGGGCAGGTAGCTGCCCCCTGTGCGATCGGCAATGATGCCCGGAATGGGGCCGAAGACCAGCATCCCGGTCGTATAGGCCATGGTGAAGGAACGAACCACTCTGGCATAGTTTTCTTCTGAGGCCAGATCCAAGGCCCATACGGCGGGGGGCACAGCGGTGACAGACATCCCGACAGAGAAGAGAATAAGTGCCGCGGAGGCGGTGACTATACTTTGGGTGGGGGCAAAACAGCACAGGACAAGGCCCAGCAGATATGTGACAAAGACAAAGTGGTTGCCCATGCGCCCACCCAGACGGTCATAGACCTGACCGCACAGGATCTTGCCCAAGCAAATGGCGAGCCCCATCGTGGAGATGAGCAGAGCCACCACAGCACGTTCAAAGCCTACGGATGTGTAATACACCGTCAGATGGGAGAAGCAGGGGCCGACCGGCCCACCAATGAGCAGGGCGGCGAAGAGGACCAGCCCCTGGGCGCGGGGATGGTCGGCGCGTTTTACCGGGGCAGGTCTGAGGGGAGCGGAAGTAACCGGTGCTGATGCGCCATAGGGTTCAAGACCCATGTCCGCCGGATGGCTGCGCAGGAGCAGCCAGATCAGTCCGGTGCACACCAGAACAAATAAACCCTCCCACGCAAAGGCGGCGTGCAGTCCCCGCCTCTGGATCAGCCGGGTGATGACGGGCGGAGCAAAGACGGTGGAAATACCGCTGCCTGCAGAGGCCAGGCCCAGAGCCAGTCCACGCCGGTCGCTGAACCAGCCGCCGATCAGCAGGGAGAGGGGGACCATACCCCCGAAGCAGTATCCGATCCCCAGCAGGGCGGCGGAAAACAGGTACATTGGAAAGATTCTGGAGAGGGCGAAGCTGAAGCAGGACAGGCCCATGAGCAGATTGCCTAAGGTCATGACCACACGCAGATTCAGCCGGCGGCACAGAGGATTGACAACCAGCAGAGACAGCAGGATAAAAAGACTGCGGACGGTGGTGATCCAGGAGCCCTGCGCATTTGTGAAATGATGGAAGGAAAGAATTTCCGGCTGATAGATACTGAACACATTCGCGCCCAGACCCATCACGGTGGACAGGGACAGGGCACCGCCCAGGCAGACCAGCCAGGCATAATGAGGGCGGGGAAGGGGTGGCATACAAAACAACTCCTTTATTTACCTGTGACTATATACTTAAATTTATTTTTGTCAAGAGAAAAACCGACAAACGGAACGGAGGGAGCAAGGTGTCATCGCTGAAATACTGGCTGTGGCTGTCCACCCGGAAGGGGATAGGGGTGCAGGGGATGCATGCGGTACTGGACCACTTCGGCACACCGGAGCAGGCATTCTTTGCTGATCCGGAGGAATACGATCTGCTCCCCAAGGCAACGGCCGCCGCGCTGCGAGATCGCTCCATGGCAGAGGTGGAACGGGTGCTGGCCGACTGTGACCGGCTGGGCATCCGAATTATGACGCTGCAGGACGCGGATTACCCCGGGCGTCTGCGGCAACTGGATGACGCGCCCTGTGTCCTCTACCTGAAAGGAAAGCTGCCCGACCTGGATGAGGAGGTTTCTGTGGGCGTGGTCGGCACCCGGCAGGCCAGCGAGTACGGAAAAACCGTGGCCGGACGGCTGGGACTGGAGTTGGCCCGGGGCGGCGCAGTGGTGGTGTCCGGCATCGCATCCGGCATTGACACCTGTGCGGTGCGCGGCGCCCTTCAGGGCGGCGGCCGGGCGGTGTGCGTTTTGGGCGGCGGCATTGACGTGCCGTATCCGTGGGAGAACCGTTTTTTGTATGAGGATGTGGCGGCCACTGGCCTGCTCATCAGTGAGTATCCGCCCGGAACCGAAAACCGGGGCAGCCACTTTCCGGTGCGAAACCGTATTATCAGCGGCCTTTCTCTGGGGGTTGTGGTGGTGGAGGCCCGGGAGTTCGGCAGCGGCGCCATGATCACTGCCAATCTGGCTTTGGATCAGAACCGGGACGTGTTTGCCGTGCCCGGGAACGTGGACGCGCCCCACAGCCGGGGCTGTATCCGGCTGATCCAGCAGGGGGCCAAACCTGTGCTGAGCGCGGAGGATATTTTAGAGGAGTACCGGGACCGGTACCCGGTCAGGCTGGTAAAAGTACCTCCTATGACACAGGAGGAGCAGCGCCAGCGGCTGGAGCATGTGGAACGCACGGAGGTGCCCCTTCGACAAAAAGCCCCTGTTGACAAGGAAAAGGACAAGGAATATAGTGTCATCAGGCGCGGGTCGGACAGCTTTACGGATGATGAGCTTGCCATCATCCACGCCATGGGCGAAAAAAGCTGTCAGGCGGATGAACTGGTGGAGCGCACGCAGATCCCCGCCCGGCGGGTGCTGTCCGCGCTGACTATGCTGCAGATCGCCGGCTGTGTGGCGGAAAAGCCCGGCAAGCGGTTTGTCAGCCTTGTTCAGATAGAAGAGGAATAAAAAACGCCCATCCTCCGGGATGGGCGATTGGAGGATAACATGGCAAAGACCAATCTGGTGATCGTGGAGTCACCATCCAAGGCAAAGACCATCGGCAAATATCTGGGGCCGGACTATGAAGTTAAGGCGTCCATGGGCCATGTGCGCGACCTGCCCAAGAGCAAGATCGGCGTCACCATTACGGACAACGACTTCTATCCCGATTATCAGCCCATCAAGGGCAAGGAAGATACAATCAAGGAACTGAAAAAAGCAGCGAAGGCCAGCGAGAAAGTGTATCTGGCAACTGACCCGGACCGGGAGGGTGAGGCCATCTCCTGGCATTTGAAGGAGCTTTTGGATATTCCGGACGAAAAGACCTACCGGGTGACCTTCAACGAGATTACCAAGCGCGTGGTTACCGAGTCCATTGCCGCGCCCCGGGACATTGATACCAATCTGGTGGATGCCCAGCAGGCCCGGCGTATTCTGGACCGCATTGTGGGCTATCAACTGTCCCCCCTGCTGTGGAAGAAGATCCGCCGGGGACTGTCCGCAGGCCGCGTGCAGTCCGTGGCTACCCGCCTTGTGGTGGAGCGGGAGGAGGAGATCCGTGCTTTCCAGACTCAGGAGTACTGGTCTGTGGAAGCGAATCTGTCCCGCGTCAAGCCCAATATTGGTGCGTTCAAGGCGCAGTTTTATGGCAGAGAGAAGAAAATGGACCTTGGCAGTGAGGAACAGGCCAATGCTGTTATGGATGCGGTGAGCGCCGCTCCCTTTACGGTGGCCAGGGTCAAGCGGCAGGACAAGAGCCGTCAGCCCGCCCCGCCCTTTACCACCTCCACTCTGCAGCAGGAGGCCTCACGCAAGCTGAACATGACCCCTGCCCGCACCATGTCCATTGCCCAGCAGCTGTATGAAGGCATTGATATCTCCGGTGAGGGCACCGTGGGTCTGATCACCTATATGCGTACCGACTCTCTGCGCCTGTCTGATGAGGCGCTGGCTCAGGCCAGGGATTTCATCCACAGCCACTACGGAGAGGATTACTACCCTGAAAAGACCCGCCGGTTTAAGACCAAGTCCGGCGCGCAGGATGCCCACGAAGCTATCCGCCCTTCCGACGTAACGCTGGTGCCCGAAGATATCCGCAAGGACCTGACCGGGGAGCAGTACCGGCTTTATAAGCTGATTTGGAGCCGCTTTCTGGCCTGCCAGATGGCCAATGCCGTGTATGACAGTGTGTCCATCGATGTGGAATCGGCGGGCTACCTCTTCCGTGCAAACCACTCTTCTGTGAAGTTCAGCGGCTTTACAGCTGTTTATGAAGAAGGAAAAGACGAGGAAGAAGAGGCTCCCCAGTCTCCCCTGCCCGATCTGAAGGAGGGGGAGCGTGTGGAGCTGGCTGGGATAAAAAAGGACCAGCACTTCACCCAGCCTCCCGCCCGGTATACCGAAGCGACCCTGATCCGAGCCCTGGAGGAAAAGGGTATCGGCCGTCCCTCTACCTATGCGCCAACCATCTCCACCATACTCAACCGTGAGTATGTGGTCAAGGAGGGCAAGCATCTGCGCACCACCCCCTTGGGCGAGGTGGTCACCGGTCTGATGCTGGATAAATTCAACGACATTGTGGATTACCATTTTACCGCCCAGATGGAGCAAAAGCTGGACAAGGTGGAGGAGGGCGCGGCCAACTGGAAGCAGGTCCTGTCCGACTTCTACACCGGCTTTGACGCGGAACTGAAAAAGGCGGAGGCCGATCTGGATGGGGAGCGCATCAAGGTGCCCGATGAGGTATCTGAGGAGATCTGTCCCCAGTGCGGACGCAACCTTGTGGTCAAATCCGGCCGCTTTGGCCGCTTTTTGGCCTGCCCCGGTTATCCGGAGTGCGGCTTTACCATGCCTCTGGTGGTGGAGATGCCCGGCAAGTGCCACAAGTGCGGCGGCCGTCTGGTCAAGCGCACCGGCATGAGCAAAAAGACCGGCAAGCAGTATACCTATTACTGCTGTGAACACATGAACAGCAAGGACGCGGCCCAGTGCGACTTTATGACCTGGGACGTGCCGGTGAAGGACAACTGTCCCGTGTGCGGCCGCACCATGTTCAAAAAGGCGGGCCGGGGGGCCAAAAAGCCCTTCTGCATCCACGAGGACTGCTCCAACTTCACCCCCGAGGAAAAGCGCGGCGGCTGGAAAAAGCCCGCCGAGGGGGAGCAGCCGGAGAAAAAGACGACCAAGAAGACTGCCGCAAAAAAGACCATGACAAAGAAAACTACAGGGAAAAAGACTGCGGGCAAAAAAACTACTGCCAAGAAAACAGCTAAAAAGACAGAAGGATAAGTGAATTTTGGCGTGAGAGTGCCCTTTGCGGGCAGGGAAGTCGAATTAGGAGAACTATATGCAGCCTGTTATCGTGATCGGCGCAGGGCTTGCGGGCAGCGAGGCTGCCTGGCAGCTGGCGCAAAGGGGCATCCCGGTTGAACTGCGGGAGATGAAACCCCATAAAATGACCCCGGCGCACCACAGCCCGGACTTTGGAGAGTTGGTGTGTTCCAACTCTCTACGCTCGGATCAGCTGGAAAATGCGGTGGGCCTGTTGAAAGAGGAACTGCGCCGCTCCGGCTCGCTGATTATGCAGTGTGCCGACGCCACCCGGGTACAGGCGGGGGGCGCGCTGGCGGTGGACCGTGAGGCCTTTTCCGCTGCCATTACGGAAAAGATTAAAAATCATCCTCTTATCACCGTGGTGGAGGGAGAAGTTACGCAGATCCCGGCAGAGGGCGAGGTTATCATCGCCAGCGGCCCGCTGACCTCGGACGCTTTGTCAGGCACTATTGCGGCTTTGTTCCCGGAAAACAAGTACCTGAACTTTTTTGACGCGGCAGCCCCGCTGGTTACCTTTGAGAGCGTGGACATGGGAAGCGCGTACTTTGCCTCCCGCTATGACCGGGGAACGCCAGACTACATCAACTGCCCCATGACCGAGGAGGAATATGACGCCTTCTGGACAGAGCTTGTCAGCGCGCAGGAGGCGGAAGTCCACGGCTTTGAGGACGCAGGTGTGTTCGAGGGCTGTATGCCTGTGGAGGTCATGGCCCGCCGGGGCAAGCAGACCCTGTGCTACGGTCCTCTCAAGCCTGTCGGCCTAAAAGACCCGAAGACGGGCAAAGAGCCTTTTGCCGTGGTGCAGCTGCGAAGAGACAATGCCCAGGGCTCCATCTACAATATCGTTGGCTTCCAGACCCATCTGAAGTGGCCGGAGCAGAAGCGAGTATTTTCCATGATTCCCGCCTTGAAAAACGCGGAATTCGTCCGCTATGGGGTCATGCACCGCAATACCTATCTGGACTCCCCCCGGCTGCTGGACCGCTATTACCGGGTGCGGGGGAACGAGCGCATCACATTCGCCGGGCAGATCACCGGGGTGGAGGGCTATGTGGAGTCCACCGCCTCCGGCTTTGTGGCAGCGGTGGAGCTGGCCCGCAGACTGCAGGGCAAGCCGCCTGTGGATTTCCCCCGGGAGACCGCGCTGGGCGCGCTGGCTTTGTACATCAGTGATGAGTCGGTGGTGCAGTTCCAGCCCATGAACATTAACTTTGGCCTGATCCCTCAGCTTGGCTACCGGGTGAAAGGCAAGCGAAACAAAAATGCCGAGATATCCAGACGCGCCCTGGAGGCGCTGCCCCGGCTGGAGCCGGATCAAACAGAAAGAGGGAACTGACATGCGTATCATTGTAGACGCCATGGGGGGCGACAACGCACCAAAGGCCCCTGTGCTGGGCGCGATTCAGGCCAACAAGGAATATGGGGTGGATATCACTCTGGTGGGCCGGGGGGAGGAGATCCTGACGGTCCTGAAGGAAAACGGGATCGAGAAGCTGCCGGACGGGGTGGAGATCGCCCATGCCAGTGAGGTGGTGGAGATCTGCGACAATCCCGCCACCGCGTTCCGGGAAAAGAAGGACTCGTCCCTGACTGTGGGATTGAACCTGCTGAAAAACGGAGCGGGTGACGCCTTTGTCAGCGCCGGTTCCACCGGCGCGCTGCTGTCCGCGGCTACCCTGCTGGTCAAGCGCATCCGGGGCATCCGCCGGGCTGCCATGGCACCCGTCATCCCCACCGGAAACGGCGGGGCTGTGTTGGTGGACTGCGGGGCCAATGCCGAGTGCAGCACGGAGTATTTGCTGCAGTTTGCATACATGGGCGCATACTATGCCGAACATATCCTGGGCCGTCCTGAACCGCGGGTAGGCCTTTTGAACATCGGTGCGGAGCCCAGCAAGGGTACCGACCTGCAGCGGGAGACCTATGAGAAGCTCATGCAGGCCAAGCAGGAGGGTCGGCTGAACTTTGTGGGCAACGTAGAGGCCCGGGAGGCTGTGGAGGGCGCAGTGGACGTGATCGTGGCTGACGGCTACTCCGGCAACATCTTCCTGAAAACTATGGAGGGCAGCGCCCTGTTCCTCATGCGGGAGATCAAGAAGGTGTTTAAAAAGAACCTGCTGACCAAGCTGGCGGCCCTGATCGTCTCCGGCGGGGTCAAGGAGCTGAAAAAGCTGATGAGTTCTGACGAGGTGGGGGGTACCGCCCTGCTGGGTATTTCCAAACCTGTCATCAAGGCCCATGGTTCTTCCAATGAGTATGCCATCAAAAACGCGGTGCGCCAGGCGGTTCAGGTGGCATCCTCCGGAATTGTAGAGAATATCGCTGAGAATGTGGACTACATGCGCCTGAGCCGGGAAGACGTGTAAGGAGAAAATTTCTGAAACCTATTGACAGAGCAGGGGTTTGTGCCTATATTTAGGAGTGTAATCCAACCGAGCCTGAGCAATATAATCCGAACCCGTTTCTGAACGCGTATACATTGGCATTGCTTCGTTGCCGTCTTTTGAAGGGCGGAAAGCCCATCTGCAAGCCGGCGCCTTGCACTGCCCTCCTATATGTGCTCAGAAATCTTTGACGCTACGGGAGCGTATTTTTGTGCCAGGCAAAATTGAATGATGCAGCCGGGCTTTGTGCCCGGCAAAGAATGAAATGAAGTCTGACGAGAAAATCCGCCCCACAGAGCGGGTTCGGATTATATTGTTCAGGCTTGCGCAAGGAGTTTGAGAACATATGATTTTTGAGCAGTTGAAGACCCTGTTGGCAGAACAGTTTGGCGTGGAGGCCGAGTCCATCACGCAGGAGACTTCCTTTGAGGAGGATCTGGGCGCCGACTCTCTGGACCTGGTGGATATGTCCATGGCCCTGGAAGAAGTTTTTGGTGTGGAAGAGCTGACCGAGGAAGAAATCGCCGGAATTACTACCGTGGGCGATCTGGTCCGGTTCCTGCACAGCCGTGTGGATAACTGATAAAAAACAAAAATAAAGCTCCGCTAAGGGCGGAGCTTTATTTTTCCGAAACAGGGGAAGAGAATGAAGACGTTGGAAAAAAAGCTGGGTTATTCCTTTCAGGAGATCTCTGTGCTGGAGCACGCCCTGACCCACAGCTCCTATGCCAACGAGAGCCGGGGGCGCTATACCAGCAACGAGCGCCTGGAGTTTTTGGGCGACTCCGTGCTGGGCATGGTGGTGGCAGATCATCTGTACCGCACCTGTCCGGATATGCCGGAGGGAGAGCTGACCCGGACCAGGGCCGCGCTGGTGTGCGAGGAGAGCCTTGTGGAAGTGGCGCAGGAGTTGGGGCTTGGAGATCATCTGCGCCTTGGTAAGGGAGAGGAACTGAGCGGCGGACGCCACCGGCCCTCAATTCAGGCTGACGCGGTGGAGGCGGTGCTGGCTGCGATTTATCTGGACGGAGGCATTGGCAGCGCGAGAAAGTTTATCCACCGTTATATCCTCAGTCGGGCGGAAAAGCCAAGCGGGCACCGGGACTATAAAACCGCCCTGCAGGAACTGGTACAGCGGGAGAGTGGACAGGTGCTGTCCTATCGGCTGACCGGGGAGGAGGGGCCTGACCACGCCAAGGTGTTCTGGGTGGAGGTCTGCCTGAACACTGTGGTGGTCGGCTCCGGTAAAGGGCACAGCAAGAAAGAGGCCGAGCAGATGGCGGCGAAAGCGGCCATTGGGCGGTTGGAGAAGAAATAAAGGAAAGGGCAGGAGGGAACTCCTGCCCTTTATCATCATTTCGATTGTATGTGGTTTTCCGCCAGGAACTCTTCCTGGCACTTTTTCAGCTGAGGGTCAAAAGAAAGCAGGGCCATAGTATCTCCCAGCACGGTGAAAAACGCGGCCATCCGGCCAATCTCGTCCGCGGTCCGGTCCTTTGTCAGAGCATCGGCGGTCAGTACAGCAGCAATGGCAAGGGCGCGTGAGCCGTTTGATGGGGTGCATCCTGGCTGCATGTGGCATCACCTCTGCCACCATTGTATGCCGGTGGGCAGCCGGGATATGCTGTGTGGTCGAATGTGGGAAAAATAGGGCGGCCGCACTTGCAATTTTTGAAGGAACGAGGTACACTATTGACAACATAGGCAGATTAGGATCGCGCGTGTTGCCGTACCTGTACGGCTGAGTGCCAAAGGGACAGGGACTGCCCTTCGGACGAAAAGCAGATGCTTGCAGTGCGTGGTCTGGCTCCCGCTGCCGCATACCGGAGAAACCATCCTCCTCTGTGCGGCTGACCAACAAGTTTCGGACTGCCGTATTCACAGAAGGAGGAATTTTTACATGGAGCAGAAGGTTCGAACAAAACAGCAATGGCGGAGTGCCCTGTGGCAGATATGCGCCGGGCTGTTCCTCATCATCATTCAAATAGCCACCCTCTGGTACAAAAAAGATCAGCCTTTGGGCCAGTGGCTGGCGGGCAAGTGGCAGGCAGACCCCTGGGGGACGGTTGGGCTGTGTTCTCTGGGGCTTGTGGGGGTGGCCATTGTGCTGTACGCACTGCTGGCATGCACACTGGAGTTTGGCAGTAGCCTGCATGACTCGGCCAAAAATCTGCACAGTACCCGTCTGCTGGTGTTTGCGGCCCTGATGGTGGCCATGGCCCGGGCACTCTCACTGGTTCCCGGGATTCCTATCTTCCATACAAAGATGACCTTTGGATTTCTGGCCCGTGCCCTGTGTGCGCTGGTGTGCGGTCCGGTGCTGGGCCTTGCTTACGGCTTTGTGGAGGATATTCTGGGCTTCATTTTGCAGCCCAGCGGGGAATTTTTCTTTGGATATACCCTGTCCACCATGCTGGGCGTGCTGTGTTACGCCCTGTGCCTGTACCGCCGAAGGATCACGGTGGCCAACATTCTGTTGGCCAATCTGCTGGTCAATCTGCTGGTCAATGCGGTTTTGGGCTCGGTGTGGAATGTGATGACCAGGGGTGCGGGCTTTATGGGGTGGTTTATCCCCAGCCTGATTAAGAATGTCCTGACAGTCATTCCCAAGACAATTATGCTTTATTTCCTGTTCAGGGGTATGCTGCCCATTCTGCGGCGTATGGGAATGCTTCCGAACCAAACGCAGGATAGCATCCGCCTGATCTGAAGGGAGGAACCATGCGAACGCTGGCCGTGTTTGCCGCCGGATATGCCGGGGCAGTCTTTGCAGCCACACTTGTCCTCCCGGAGAAGGTATTTCTCCCACTGGGAGGGGTTTGTATCCTGCTGGCGGTGGTGCTGCATCTTTTAAAACGGGTCGTGCCCAATCGGCGGCGCAGATATGCGTTGCTGTGCTGTGCGGGGATGGCGGTGGGACTGCTGTGGACATGGGGATACGGACAGTTGTTTCTGGAGCCTGTGCGGCAGCTGGATGATAAAACGGTAGTGCTTTCCGGCACGGTAACAGAATTTCCACAGCCTACGGAGTACGGCGGAAAGGTGTTGGTCCGGGCGGAGCTGGAGGGCGGCGCAAGTGTAACGGCGCTGCTCTATATTGACCAGGCATACATGCATCTTGAACCCGGTGACCGCATTTCCACCGTTGCGCACTGTACTCTGGCCACCCATACCGAAGATGGAGAGGAAATCACTTACTACACGGCAAAGGGGATATTCCTGACCGCCGTGGCCCATGGCGAGCTGACCGATCAGCGGCCGGAGCACGTGCCCTTGTTCTGCGTACCGGCCCACCTGAGCCGCCAGCTGAAAGAAAGCTTTGAACGGATCTTTCCGGAATCGGTTGCCTCCTTGGTCAAAGCGGTGGTCACCGGAAACCGGGATAATCTGAGCGACAGCTTTACCACGTCCCTCCAGAGGACCGGCCTTGCCCACACGGTGGCTGTGTCCGGAATGCATCTGGCCTATCTGGCCGGGTTTCTGGCACTGCTGTTTGGCCGGGGGAGTCGGCGCTCGGCGCTGGTGTCTTTGCCTGTGATCGCTCTGTTCACCCTTATGGCAGGCAGTACGCCCTCCGTGGTGCGTGCGGCCATCATGATCGCAATGCTTCAGCTGGCTCCCCTTTTGGGGCGGGAACGGGATGATGCCACTGCGCTGGCCTTTGCACTGCTGCTTCTGCTGCTCCAGAATCCTTATGCCGCAGCCAGTGTGGGGCTTCGGCTGTCCTTTGGCGCGGTGGCGGGAATACTGTTGTTTTCCGACAGCCTGCAGGAACGCATGCTAACGTGCATTAAGCAGGGAAAGCCGGGCAGGAACCCGGTAAAGTGGCTGTGGAACGGTATTATACGCTTTGTCATATCCACCCTTTCGGCCACACTGGGCGCGTTGGTATTCACTACGCCCCTGACAGCGATGTACTTTGGCCGGGTGTCTCTGATCGCTCCGGTGGCCAATCTGCTCACCCTGTGGGCAGTATCCGCTGTGTTTGTGGGCGGGATCGCGGCAGGTGTGCTGGGGATGTTCTTGCCTGTAGCGGCGGTGCCGGTGATCTTGTGTGCCCGCTATCTGGAGTGGATCATTGCCCTGATGGGAAAAATGACCTTTGCATCCATACCCGCCGGAAATCTATATTATATGCTCTGGCTGCTCTTCCTGTATGCCATGCTGGCCGCAGCCCTGCTTTTACCGGGAAAGAAGCGGCTGCGTATTCCGGTGCTGGCCGGGACGATCGTACTGGGCTGGGCGCTCATCCTTACCAATTTGAGTTTTCATGCCGGCACACTGAAGGTACAGGTGTTGGACGTGGGGCAGGGACAAAGCGTGCTGATTCGGTCCGGGACAGCACTTGCCCTGGTGGACTGCGGCGGCGACAGATATGAAAATGCAGGGGATATTGCCGCGGACCACATCCAGTCTGCGGGCTACTCGGCAATCGACCTGCTGGTCATCAGTCACTACCATAGTGACCACGCGAATGGCGTCCCGGAGCTTTTGGACAGAGTTGATGTAAAGGAAATAGCCCTGCCGGATGTAGAGGAGGACTCTGACCTGAGGAAACGGATTTTGGAGCAGGCGGAGGAGCAGGATATCAGGGTGCGCTTTGTGAGTGAGGACCTTGAACTGCCCTTTGGACGGGATACGACCCTTACCATCTACCCGCCCATGGGAGGCAGCGAAACAAACGAACTGGGGTTGAGCGTGCTGTGCTCGGCCGGGGATTATGATGTGCTGCTCACCGGCGATATGGGCGTGTCGGCAGAGAAAAAACTGGTGGCTTATGCCGGGCTTCCCGATGTGGAGCTGATGGTGGCGGGCCACCATGGTTCCAAATACTCCAACTCCCAGTTCCTGCTGGAGACAGTGCGGCCCGATGCTGCAGTGTTTTCCGTGGGCGGGGACAACAACTATGGACACCCAACGCCGGAAGCTATGGAGCGGTTCCGTGCGGTGGGGGCAAAGCTTTACCGGACGGATCTGAATGGGACCGTAACTGTGACGGTGGAACCAGAGCTTTAACAGGAAGTGATCATATGGCCTTTCAAAAACCCAAGGTGGACAATGCCGCCTATACAAAACTGAAGAAAGACCTGTCTGACGGGACCCTTGGCCGGCTGTACATTCTGCACGGGGAGGAAGCCTATCTGCGCGACTTCTACCTTGGCCGAATGAAAGAACAGCTGGTGGGCCAGGCAATGCCGGAATTCAATCTGCACACCATTTCCGGCAAGGATTTCAACCCTCAGGTATTGGAGCAGGCAGTGGATGCCCTTCCCATGATGAGTGAGCGCACCCTGATTTTGGTCCATGATTACGATTTGGGCAAGGCTGGGGAGAAAGACAGGGAGGCTTTGGTCGGCCTGTTGTCACAGCTGCCCGACTACTGCTGTCTGGTATTTGTATATGATCTGATCCCCTATAAGATGGACTCCCGGACCAGACTGGCCGCGGCCATCAGGGAGCACGGCAGTGTGGTGGAATTTGCCCGGCAGGAGCAAGGGGATTTAGTGGACTGGGTGCACCGGAGATTTAAGGCTCTGGGCAAGGAAATCGACTCTGAGCAGGCCCGGTATTTGATTTTTCTGTGCGGCGACCTGATGAACAGCCTCATTGGTGAGATTGAAAAGGTGGGAGCCTACGCACGGGGCAGCCGGATCACCAAAGAGGATATAGACGCAGTGGCAGCGCCTGCGCTGGACGCAGTGGTGTTCCAGATGACGGATGCCATTGGTGTGGGCAATTTTGACCGGGCGGCACAAGTGCTTGGGGAGCTGTTCCAGATGCAGGAACCGCCCATACGCATTCTGTATTCCCTGAGCAAGCAAATGCGGCAGCTGTATGCGGCCCGGCTCATGCTGGAGGATCACCGCACTGCGGGCGATCTGGCTCAGCAGTGGGGGCTGAAGCCCTACCCGGCGGAGAAGCTGATGAACAGCGCCCGCCGCTTTTCGCTGGCATGGTGCCGCAAGGCGGTGGCCAGCTGCGCCCAGACCGATTTTGCCATGAAGTCCAGCGGCGGAGACGGGAAAGAACTGCTTACCGGGCTGTTGCTGGAACTGGCCATGCCCGCAAAAAAGAAGTAAGAAAAAGAGGAGGGTGCCCATGCTTCGTATCCGGGAGGCCATCGTGGTAGAGGGCCGTTACGACAAGAATACCTTGTCCCAGCTGGTAGACACCCTCATTCTGGAAACGGCGGGGTTTGGCATCTTTAAAAATGACGAGCAGATGGCCCTGTTACGCCGTGTGGCGGCCCAGCGGGGACTGATTGTGCTCACCGACCCGGACGGAGCAGGCTTTGTGATCCGAAACCGCCTGAAGGGCGCGATTCCAAAAGAGCAGCTCAAGCATGCCTATGTGCCGGATATTTACGGGAAAGAGCGGCGCAAGGTACGGGGGGGCAAGGAAGGAAAACTGGGCGTGGAGGGGATGAACCCCGCCGTCCTGACCGAGGCTCTGCGCCGGGCGGGGGCGACTGTCCTGGAGGGCGTGGAATCGGAGCAGGAGACGCTTTGCCTGACCAAAGGAGATCTGATGGCCCTGGGCCTTTCCGGCGGTGCGGACAGCGCGGCACGCCGGGGAGCGCTGCTGCGGGCACTTGATCTGCCGGAGCATATGTCCGCCAATGCCCTGCTGCAGGTGCTCAATACCTGCTGTACCAGGGAGGAACTGGAGCAGGCGCTGAGTAAATTGTGATTTGTTGGGTTGCCCCCTCTCTGGTGCACCATATTACGCCTCGCGCCCTCCGCCCCGGACTTATTGCCCTGCGCCCGGGCGCTCCGGCGCATAAAGCAAAAAAACTCCGTGTCCATCAGGACACGGAGTTTTAAATTGCCTTATTCGGATCACACAGCGCGGGTGACCTTACCGGAACGGAGGCATCTGGTGCAGACGTACACATGAGTGGGGGCGCCATTCACGATCGCCTTGACACGCTTCACGTTGGGCTTCCAGGGACGGTTGGAACGGCGGTGGGAGTGGGATACCTGGATGCCGAAAACAACGCCCTTGTCGCAGAATTCACATTTGGCCATTTCGCTTACCTCCTCGCTTCGAAGTACACTCAAATCATGGAGCATCGACAGATATAATAACAGATACTTTGTCAAATTGCAAGGACTTTTTAGAAAAAATTTCGTTCAGGCAAGGGTTTTTCTTAAATCAGTCCAGCCAGATAGGGTTGGAGATGGATACGAAGTGTCCGTCGCTCTCGTTGGTCACTTCGACCCGGTAATATTTGCGGTCCAGAACGGGGAGGGTCAGGGCCTGAGGCTGCTTGCCGTCAAACTCCGAGGCATAGGCCAGACCACGGTCGGTATAGACTTTCAGGCAGTAGACGGTATCCTCCAGCATGGTGGGGGTATAATAGTCGTCCAGCTTGATGGCCAGGGTCAGACCCTCACGGTAGGGCAGGCTGCTGCCCATGCGGGCGCCGCAGATGGCCATCTTTACGCCGATGGAACCGGCGGCGCAGTCGCCCTCGCGGATTTCACGCAGGACGGCGGCACCCTTTTTCTCCCGGGCGTAGACAGTGGTCAGAGCGCAGTTCTTGGCCTCTCGGTGAGTGTCGCTGTCACCGTGGGTGTGGACCCGCTTGCCCAGCTTGAGAAGGCTCTCCCACAGATTGCGGTTCTGAACCGTGTTATAGGAATTGGCGTGGCCCAGAATCGTTTCCAGAGGCATATATTCGCCGAAATAGTAGTGCATGGGATCGTCAGAGGCCATAAGCTGCTTGGGGTGGGCGTGGACCATCAGGCCGCCCAGACTGTAGATGAAGCGGGACAGCTCCGCCATGCGCTCTGGGGTGTGGCCGGGATATCCGTTGTGACCGTCCGGGCCGCCGGTGAATTTGAATTCGGGGAAAGCTTCCATCACCCGGAAATAGTCCGAAGGGTGCTGGAACAGCATACAGTAATCCATTTTGCGAGAGCGCGGGGGGCGGTCGGGATCATTCAGATTGCAGCCCGGTTCTGTGCCGCAGATGAGCATGTCATCCCATTCGGGCAGCAGGCAGTGGCGGATCTGCTTGTGGTCCACAATGGCGGCAAAGTCCAGACCAAGCGCCTTGAGCTGCTTGACAAACTCAGCCAGCGGGGTCTTGCCGTCGCTGGTGCCGCCGGAATCGGTGTGGGTGTGCATATCGCCATGCATGGCCTTGCGGCCGGAGTACAGGGACTCCAGCTGGCGCAGGGCTTCCTCCGCGGCTTCCTCGTCCGAGCAGGGGGTATGAGGGTCATCCAGCTGATCTTCGCCCCAGACCACTTCACCGATCTGGGCGGGAGCCTGCGTGCGGCGGGGGGACTTGTATTCCAGCAGCTGCTGCGTGCCGTCCAGTGTGACCTGTTCCAGAGAAATCGGGGCGGTTTTGTCTGCGTCGAGCAGAATGGCCAGCTTTGCGCCCGGCTTGGAGGCGAACAGGGTGTTCCGCACGGTAAGAGAACAGCTGTTGTTGGGGAGGTTGACATAGAGAGCGGGGGTATCCTTGTCACCGAATTCGCGGAAAATGCAGCTCTCCACGGCAACAGAAACGTCTTTGGCATCCGCAGGCAGCAGCACGTTCAAGCCTCGGGGGCCCTCGCAGTTGAAGAAGACGCAGTTTCGCAGGGTGATGGCGGAGGGAGTGTTGTGAGGGGCATTCACAGACTCACGGCCATAGTCGGTCAGGCCGAAGAATTCCTTGGTGTTGGCGTAATAAAGGCGCTCTACGGATAGCTGCGTGGCGCAGGTGTTGATGAAACGGCCGCGGCCGTCCATGGAGTCAAAGCCGTCACAGCGGCAGTCGCACACGGTAACAGTGCGGGTGCTGTCCGGGTCGGTGAGGGGAACGGCATCCACAACATTGGTGTGGTGCGCACCGCCGATGATGCAGTTGCGTACGTCGATACCCAGTTCCTTGCCGCCGGTGCGGCGGTCGCTGACCCGGTAGCCGTCCAGCGTCAGTCCGTCCAGGGTCAGCTTGCCCTGTGCCCCATCAAGCAAAGCCAGCGTTCCGTAATAGAGGCTGCCCAGCAGGACCGATTCTTCCATGCTGCGCTGAGGGTTGAGCCTGGTAATGTCCTGGGGGTCGTTGGGGCTGATGCCCATGGCCTCGCCCAGAATGGTAATGCCACGGGCCAGCTTAATGGGGAGATAGGCCCGAGCATTGGGACATTCGTGCTGGCCGGCGGGGACGATGGCCACCGGAGCGTCAAAAGTACGGCCACAGAAAGGCTCTGTGGGTACGGTGTCGGCGGCCTGCGCCATCTGGTCAAACAGACCGAAGGCGTTCACACCCACGGTGGCGGCGTAATCCACACCCCGGAAGCGGACGGTGACCTCTTTTTCTTCCGTTTCCAGAAAGCGGATGTCCACAGCGTAGATGCCGGATGGGAGTGTTTGCATAGTCTTGCTCATGTGCTCAGATCCTTTCGATTAAGATACGGCTGCTGTTTTGCGCTGGGGCAGGGAAATGATAACACCGATCAGCACCAGTCCGAACCAGACCAGGATCAGCGGACCCCAGCCGATGTCGGACACGGCGTTGGAAAACAGGGAAGAGGATAGGGCGGCGGCCATATAGCTGGCAAAGTCCAGAAAGCCGGTGGCACCGGACACCATGCCCGTGTTCCGCAGGCTGGGACAATAGATGGACCACAGGGTGTTGGAGGCACAGTTGGCGGTGGTGATGGCCAGTATCATGCACAGGATACCAATGAAGGGGATGCGGATCAGCCAAACCAACAGGAAACTGACAGCTGAGGTGCTGAAGGCGAGCAGCATGGTTACATCCATTCTGTGGCCCAGTCGCTCATACATGAAGACTGCGATAAAGGTGGAACTGGATATGAAAAGGGTGCCCACCGTGTAGATCAAAGCAGAAGCTTTCGGGGAAAAACCCAGATATTGAGAGATGAAGGTGGGCAGCCAGAACACCACCGTAGTGCGCACGACACCGGTTAGCATAGCCACCAGAGTGAAGCGGATGATGCGGTGGCGGATCAGAACCCGGATGCTGCCGCCGGACTGTTTGGACGGCGCATATTTGCCGTATTCCACCAGACCCTGGCGCTCCATACGGGTGAAAGAAACAAAACACAGCGCACCCATAAAGATCAGGATAGCACTGCTTGTGCCAAACACCCCTTGCCAGACCAGGGCCGCGGCCAGCAGTCCGGCTGTGGGAGAGCCTAAAAAGGATGCAAAGGTGTAGCCCAGACTGCAGCGGTGGGTGTATTTAGGATCGGTATTTTCCGATACCACCTTGGTCATGGGGGCGTAGATCATGGCCAGGGAGAAACCGGTCAGGGCATAGGCTACCGTGCTGGCAGAAATATTTCCGGCACAGAGGGAAAACAAAAGGTTGCACATGCCGGCAAAGATGAGCCCAAGGCTGATCATATACTTGCCCTTGACCTTGTTACCGATGATCCCCTTGATGAGCTGGCCTACGGCATAGGTGATGAAATAGACAGAGGAGAGGGTGCCAATCTGCGCCTCGGTAAAGATGCCCTGTTCAATCATTTGAGGAGAGACGGAACCCAGAATATTTCGGGCTACATAGACAGCCAGATAGGCTGTGGAGCAAAGGGAGCCGATTTTAAAGGCTTTGCTTGCCTCTGGGGAAAAGTTTAACATGAGTATGACTCTCTTTCAATCCTGAATGCTGTGAGAAATATTGAATTTGCGCAGCCGGTCCCTGTTTGCCGGGTCGTCCTGCTGCATAATGGTTTGCAGATAGGTGATGAGAGAGTCGATGACAAAGAGCTGAGCCATTCTCATGTAGCCCACGCCTCCGCTCCGGTCATCCGCATGGGCGGACAGGAGTACATCGTCGGACATCTTGGCAAGGGGGGAGAAGGGGTTGGTGGTCAGGCAGACCACTCTGGCGTGGTTCTCTCTGGCAATCTGTACCGCGTCGATGATCTCGGAGGTGCGCCCGGAGGCGGAGATGGCAATGACCAGCGCGTTTTCGTCCAGTGTGGAGGCGGACACGGCGCACATGAAAGTGTCCTCCACATAGTTGGCGGGGATGCCCAGACTGATCAGCTGGAAGCACAGGTCACGGGCGCTGATGCCGGAGTGGTAGGCACCGTAGATATCGATCCTGCGGGAACGCAGGATGCGCTGTACCGCCCGGGCCAGCACGGACTCATCGTTGATCTGTGTGGTAGTTTCAAAGAAACTGCGGGTGGTATCGATGTTGTTTTGCATGCAGGTTTTTACCGCCTGAGGTTGAACGTCGGGCAGGGGGGTGTCGGTGGAGGGGGCCAGACCCGCGGCCACCTGCAGCTTCAGGGCGGAAAAGCCGCAGGAAAAGAACTTTCGGGCAAAGTTGTTGATACTGCCCTGACTGACGTCCTCCTGTGCGGACATTTCTGCCATGGTCAGCGCGACAAACCGGTCCGGCTGGCTCAATATGAAATCGGCGATCCTCCGCTCTACGCGGCTCATATAGCTGTAGGAGGCTTTCAGCTGAGTAAACACATTTTTTGTCATAAAATCACCCGGGAAATGAGTAAAACTCAATGATTTTTATGTGCAAAATGAGTATATCGTTCCGGAAGGGAAAAGTCAAGAGGAAAAAGAGAAAAGGGGAATTGGCTTGCAAGGAGCGAGGAAATGGACTATACTGTAGAAAAAGACATGCGGGGGTACGTTATGGCACAGGACGGATACAGCGTCAAGCTCAGTGAGATCATCGAGCAGTTTCACCTTGAAATACTGCGTGGCGGAAAGGATTACGGCGATTATGTTCTGCGTACGGCGGACATCAACCGCCCCGGTCTGCCTCTGACCGGCTTTTTTGACTACTTTGATGAGCAGCGTCTGCTGGTTCTGGGTCTGGTAGAGACCACCTATCTGGCCGGACTGACCTCGGAGCAGCGGCGGGCCAGCTTTGATCGGCTGCTGTCCTATCCCGTTCCCGGCCTGATCATTACCCGGGGCATTGAGCCATTTGCCGAGTGCATGGAGATGGCGGAAAAGTATGACCGCACCATCCTACGCACCCAGGAGCATACCTCTGTGTTCACAAGCTCCCTCATCGGCAGCCTGCGGTTGCACTTGGCACCCCGAGTTACCCGTTCCGGCGTGATGCTGGAGGTGTACGGCGAGGGAGTGCTCATTCAGGGTGAGTCCGGAGTGGGTAAGAGTGAGGTGGCCATTGAACTGATCAAGCGCGGCCACCGCATTATTGCCGATGACGCCGTGGACATCATCAAGAACAACGCAGGTGTGCTGGTAGCCTCCTCGCCGGAACTGATCCGCCATTATATGGAACTGCGGGGTATCGGCGTCATCGACGTGCGCCGACTGTTCGGTATGGGTGCCATCAAGGACAGTCAGGAGATCGACCTTGTCATCAACCTGGAGCCATGGAAAGAGGGGAAGGTCTATGACCGGCTGGGTATGGACTCTACCTATGTGGAGATTTTGGACACCCTTCTGCCTTCACTGACTATCCCTGTCAAGCCCGGGCGCAATCTGGCCAGCATTCTGGAGGTGGCGGCCATGAATAACCGCAACCGGAAAATGGGACATAACGCGGCGCTGGAGCTGAGCCAGCGCATGGACGACCACTGGCAGAACAACTGAGTCGAACGTCCGACCCGCAGGTCTGCGGGTCGGGCGTTAAATATTTCGGGGAAATGGGTTGACAAAGAAGTTAGCATATGCTAATATCTTCTTGCAAGGAAATGTTGGCGGCGCTGCTTTCTTCCACACCTCCAAACCAACCTGCCGCCTCAGAACACTTGTGATTTGTCTGGAGTAACTGGACAACAACGCAGCCGTCCGCATACAGCGGCTGTGTGATTTCCTCCCATTTCCTCAAAGCAAACGGCCCGCCACAAGGCGGGCCGTTTGCTTATTTCTGTTTGCGTTTTTTCAACAGTAGGGCAACGGTCATCAGTACACCAAGCCCGGTCAAGGCTAGGCCGGGAAGAAGGCCCGGGGCAGTGTAGGAGAAGGTGATGGTGTGTTCACCTGCGGTCAGCGGGACAACGATCAGCGCGTTGTCAAGGGCGGTATGCTCGGTTACCTCGCCGTCCACCCGTACTGTCCAGCCGGGCTGGGCAGGGATGGAGGTATACAGCCAACCGTCGGCGGTGGCGGTGACAGTGCCCTCCAGCCTGCCGTTGGAGTATGAGGTGATTTGCATGGCGTTTTGGGACAAAGATTCTGCGGCACGGGTCAGCACGGCGGTGTCCAGTCTATAAAAGGAACTCCAACGCACAGAAGCCGGTGCGGTGGTAATCAGGGTGACCTCTACTGCCTCACCCGCGGGGAAGGTGCCCAGATAGAGGGTACAGTCGGTTTCGTTGGTATAGACCTGAGCGTGCAGCACACCGTTGATATACAGGAAAGCGTTATGGCCGTCCATCGGGACAAAACGGCCATAAATGGGATTGCCGTCGGAGGTGAGAGTCCAGGTGGTGGATAGCTCCTCGTCGGCCCGAAGGGGATCAATGGGAGCGAATACGTAGGGCATCTCGCCACTGAGGGCGGCCAGCAGTCCGCTTTGATGGGCGAAGGTGTCTTGGCCGGTCCAGATGGGATTGAGCAGATCAAGGGAAGTGAAGTAGGCCGGGGCGGCGGTGAGATTGGTGCGGTACAGGGTCAAATCGCCGCTTTGAGTCGCGGGGGTGTACCAGAGGGGCTTTGGCCCGTCGCTGATGTGGTAGTTCACGCCCAAGAGCAGGTCGGTCACTGGGGTGGAGCCAAGGCCGGTGGACCAGAACCACTTTTGGGCAAGACCCAGGCTGCCCAGGATATAGTTGACATGGGCATCATAGCTGCTTGAGAAGAAGGTCAGCCCCTTATAGCCAAAGGCGGCCGGTTCGTTGCGGCTGCGCTGCACATCGCTTACAGCACGGGAGAAGCTCTCATCGGCACGAATCTCATCCGCAAGAGGCTGCATCTGCAGTTTGTAATCGTGGTAAGAGGCGTAGGACTCAAAGTGTAAGTCTTCGTCCAGAGCCCGGAATATCACCAGGGCGTTGGCGCTCATGTCCACCGCCAGTACCAAAACCAGCAGGGCGGGCAGGAGTTTAGACAGGTGAACCGCCTTTACACGGTCCAGCAACCAAAGCAGTGTGTCATAGCCCAACAGCAGGACAAAGCAGGACACCACGAAGGACCAGCGGCCGGGGAAGCTGTTGGGGGCCTGGAACAGGTGCCACACCCGGTCCAGGGGGGCGAACCACAGGGAGAACAGGAGAAAGCCGCCCAGGGACAGCGTGGTCAGTTTGGCGCGCCTTGTAATGTGAGGCAGGAAGAACCAGA
Organism: Lawsonibacter sp.; assembly: GCA_045534105.1. Classification (GTDB taxonomy): domain Bacteria; phylum Bacillota; class Clostridia; order Oscillospirales; family Oscillospiraceae; genus Lawsonibacter. The sequence continues at coordinate 24,061 of JAZSJB010000083.1, forward strand.
GTGCCGCCAGAATGACCGACAGCAGGGAGCAGTAGAGAAAAGCAGAGCCGGTGTAGGTCACGGAATCGTAGGCACCAGGGACCAGTAGCTTATAAAGCAGTGTGGTCAGGGGCCAGTTGAAACCAATGGTGAGGGGGGCAGACGCTTCCGCCAGTTTACCGGACAGCATGGACATGGCTGTGGGCAGCCACAGCCATGCGCTGAGCAGCAGAGCGAGGGTGGCCCATCCGGCCAGACGCACCAGAGAAGTGAAAGGTTGTTTTCCTTCACACAGGCAGCGCCACAAAAGATACAGGGCGCAGAAGATGCCGGCCATGTAGGAGATGTACCAACTGGAAATAAAGCTGACCACCAGGCCCGCTAGCAGTATCCAGGGATGCTTGCCATCCAACAGGTCCTCTGCGCCAATGAGCAGCACCGGAAGCCAAAGAACACCGTCCAGCCACATGAAGGACATGGCGTAGGCCATGTTGTAGGACATCAAGGCGTAGCACAGGGAAAAGGCCAGCGTGGTCAAATCGTACCGCCCGGTGCGCCGGCGCAGCAGCAGAGAGAAAGTAAAGCCGGCAAGTCCCAGCTTCAGTGCCACCAGAAAGACCACGGCGATGGGCATGTGCTCGTCCGGGCACAGCAGGGTGAGCAGGGAGAAGGGGCTGGACACATAATAGGAAAAGGTGCCGATATAGCTGCCACCTAAGGCGGTGTTCCAGGAGAAGAACACATCCCCATGCTTCAAAGCGCACAGAAACTCCACAAACTGGTCGGACAGGTCGAAAATCAGGATGGAACTGTCCCCAAAGGGAGCGAAGCCCATGGCCGCGCATACCGCCAGAAACAACACGGCAGGCAGAGCGAAGCAAGAAAGACCTGTAAAGAAAGCTGAGCGGTGGTGACGCATAGTGGCACCTCCTTTCCACAGATACATTTATTTTAATCGTATGCCCTGTGTTTGTCAATGAAGGCAAAAACCTCTCCCCATAGTGGAGAGAGGTTTTTGATCAGATCACTTTGAGCAGCAGCATAAAACCGGTGAGCAGGAACAGGAAGCCGAAGTTAAAGGCAGAGAAAAGCCTGACGTAGTATCCGGTCTTGCCAGGGTTGTGCCTTGTGTACTGAGTGAAGGTGATCAGACTGGCTAAGGAGGAGATCAGTGTACCCACGCCGCCAATATTCACCCCCACCAGCAGATCGGCGTAGTTGTCGGTGAACTGGGACAGGAGGATAGCGGAGGGGACATTGCTGATGCACTGGCAGGACAGCACGCTGAACAGCAGGGCGCTGCGCTCCATCAAAGCGGAGAACACCCAGCGAACCACGTCGATGCGGGCCATGTTCCCGGCAAACACGAAGAAGAACACAAAGGTGAGAAGCAGGGGGTAGTCCACCATTTTCAGGGCATGCCGGTCGGAAAAGAACAACACCAGCGGGATGATGACAAGGCCGATCCAATAGGGAATGCCCCGGAACACGATGGCGATGGACAGCACGAACAGGGCCAGATACAGGGTGGTGCGGGCCAAGGGCAGGGAGATGGATTCTTCCGCTACCTGCAAAGGCTCCGCCTTTACAAAAATGAGACAGCAAGCGGTGATCAGTGCCACCGAAACCAGAAAGGGCGGGGTCATGATGGCCATGAATTCCAGATTGGGGATGCTGAATTTGCTATACAGGTACAGGTTCTGAGGGTTGCCAAAGGGGGTGAGCATACCGCCAAGGTTGGCGGCGATGTTCTGCATGATAAAGGTAAAGGCCATGTACTTTTCCTTGCCCGTGGTGGTCAGTACGAAGTACCCAAGAGGCAGGAAGGTCAGAAGGGCCATATCGTTGGCGATGAGCATGGAACCGATAAAGGTGATGTAGACCAAAGCCAGCACGCTCAGACGGGCGTTTTTAAAGCAGCGCACGATCTTGCCTGCCAGAATATAGAAAAACTGCACATCCTTCAGGGCGCACACCACAGCCAGCACGCAGAAC
>JAZSJB010000056.1:0-6175 GCA_045534105.1 Lawsonibacter sp.
AGAACGACATGGCTACGATCCGACTTGTTAGAAAGGACATCTGTCCTTTTCTGGTGCTTCGTGTTTCTTTACGTTGTTTAATTTACAAGGTGCACACCGCCGCTCGCGGCGGGAGTTTCATAGTACCACACACAAAACCTCTTGTCAACACCTTTTTTCAAATTACTATGGGTACATATGATGGGCCCCTGCGCGGCACCTCCGCTTTCCCTTGCGGCCCTAAGTCTTGCAGGAACTTTTGCTCCCGCCTCTTTCAGGCCGCTCGCTCAAGCGCTTGGCTATCTTACCACCCACCGCGCCCTTTGTCAACACCTTTTTTCGCTTTTTTAAAAGTTTTTTGTCAAAACTTTTTTCTGTCCGTCTCCGGCGGACAACTGCCTATAAAAATATCGGTTGCACCGCATCCAAAACTGTGATACTCTTGAATAGCACAGTATATTATATGTATACGTCTTGCGTACAACCAGTGATCAGGAGGTGCCCACGTGCCTATTCGTATCCCCGACTCTCTTCCGGCCCGGGCGGTGCTGGAGAGCGAAAACATATTTGTTATGACTGAATTTCGTGCCATGCACCAGGACATCCGCGCGCTGAATGTTCTGATTCTGAATCTAATGCCTACCAAGATCGTAACGGAAACCCAGCTGCTTCGCAAGCTGTCCAACTCCCCTCTTCAGGTTCATGTAGAGCTGCTGCAGACTGCCAGCCATGTGTCCCAGAATACGGACGCCGACCACCTGTCGTCTTTTTATACCACCTTCGACCAAATCAAGGACAAGAAGTATGATGGCATGATCATCACCGGCGCCCCGGTGGAAAACCTGGATTTCACAGATGTGGACTACTGGCCGGAACTGTGTCAAATCATGGAGTGGACCAAAACCCACGTCCATTCTACCCTGCATATCTGTTGGGGCGCCCAGGCAGGTTTGTATTATCATTACGGCATTCCCAAGTACTCCCTGGACAAGAAGCTGTTCGGTGTGTTCCCCCACAAGGCGCTGAAGGTCCAATCCCCCCTGTTCCGCGGTTTTGATGACGAGTTCTTCGTCCCCCACTCCCGGTACACAGAAAACAGGGCCGAAGACATTCTGATCCAGCCGGAGTTGGAACTTTTGTCCGTTTCTCCCCAGGCCGGCGTCTTTGCGGTGAAGAGCGAGGATAACCGCCGTTTCTTTATTACCGGACATCCGGAATATGATCCGGACACCCTGGCCAACGAATACTTCCGCGATGTGAATAAGGGCCTGGATATCCAGGTACCCGCGAACTATTTCCCTAACGACGATCCCGGCAACACGCCCCAGGTGCGCTGGCGCTCCGCGGCACAGCTGTTCTACTCCAACTGGCTGAACTACTATGTCTATCAAACGACCCCCTACGATCTGCGCACCCTGGAATAACCGTTCAAGCGGCGGCGGGCAAACACCCACCGCCGCTTATACATTAATATATAATAAGAGCAAAAAGAACTGACCCTCCGCTGTTTCCCTGTTTAACAGCAGAGGGTCAGTTCTGTTCGTTCTTATTATCTAACATCAATTGTTTACCTCACTTTCTATTGAATCCACGCCAAGCCGGTTGCTTTTGCAGTTTCCAGATCAAAACACACAACCTATTATCATGCTACCGTATCCGGTACATTTGCCTCCAGTTGAGGCCTCACGTTGGTTCGTCTTTCCTTTGCGAACAGATTCGGCTTCGCGTGTTCAGATGCTTTCGTCGGTCATTTTGGTTGATACATTGAACTATATTTACAATGCGTTTGATCCGAAACTCTTGCTTTATGACACGTTTTGCATGTTTAAATCTCGCTTTTGTCATTTGCTTCGACTTCAGCATCTGGCTGGGGCAAGCTTCTTAGTACATCGGACTCACCCTTTCTGGCTATAATGTACCACACCACCTCACCTTTGTCAAGTATTTTTGTGATTTTTCTTAAAAATTTTTTCGCAAGTTCAGCGCAAAAATAATCGGCGCCTGCGCAAAGCGCAAGCGCCAATCTAAAATCTTTCATTTCAATCCGTTTTTTGGTTCCGGATCAGAGTCCAGGGTGCTGAAATAGTCAAAAAAAGGCATCAGAAAATCTATCCCGTCCGCAATCTCATCCAGCAGCTGTTTCTGAAACAGACTCCCCTCACAGGGCCGGTCCCAGCCAATGGCAATATTCTTTCGATTATACCAGGGATCCAGCAACTGCCCCTTCTCCCCTTTGGGGCGGCGGTACAGCTCACCCTCCAGAACATAGTCGTTCTGCTTTTTCAACCTGCGAGCCAGCCCCTCCATAGGTTTTGAATCCCGATCGATCCTTGCACGAAGCTTGGCCATAACCGCAGGTGTCGCAGAGTAAAACCCCATGCCGATGCTGTAATACTCCGGCGCAACCTCAAAATAAAACGCCGGTGCACTGCTCCCTGTGGTATCCTGCGCCGCAGCGTGCAGCACCACCCACATGTGGTCTTTGTAGGGCCCGCGCCCATGCAGGCGTCTTGCGTCCCGGTAAATACGGGAAACACGGAGGTTGAACTGCCTCTCAGGGTGACGTTGGGCCACCTCCTGCTGCAACTCCACCCCCAACTCCCTCAGCGGTTGTTGGATCAGCTCAATATACTGTTGCTTATGTTCCTCAAACCAGGACCGTTCATTGTTGAACCGAATGCCCCACAAAAACGCAATGCTTTCGGGCGAAAATCCCTGAAACATATCAGACTCCTTCTGTTCCCTCATCGGAAACCGGGGTTTCCCCACGATCAGCCCTCTCTTCCTCGCCAGGCTGAACAGGCACCGCCTCCGGTGTGACAGCAGGTTCCTCCTTCTCCGGCGCCGCTGGTTCAGGCGCAACAACCGGCATATCCTGTTCCGGAGCCGCCTCTTCCGGTGCCGGTTCAGGCTTGGGCTTTTGCGGCTGCACCGTGGTGTGGACTTTACCGTTCTCGTCCACAAGTCCCAATCGGGCTGCATCCACAGGGTTATACAGGATCACCTTGTCCCGGTGGCGGTAGGTATTCATGCTCTCCTGCGTTTTGCTGAGCAGCTCTCCCCGGGCGTTGTACACACAGCGGAACACCTGCACCTTACGCCCGGTATAGGCCGTAGTTTCCACCACAGTCTTGCCCACCCCCACCGTGCTGTCAGGCTTATAGGTCACCGTATAAGGCGTGGTAGACAGAGTCTCCGTCACCATTTTTACCGTTACGTGTTCCGTATCGGTGCCGTGGAGTTTAACGATCATGGTGCGCCCTGACACTCTGGCCTCGATCCGGATGGGGTACTGCGTGCTGTTCCGGAACTTGAAATCAATGGCATTGTATGCAACAGTGGCATCCAACCCGTCCGGTACATAGCCCACCGTGTACATATGGTTGGTCCTGGTCACAATCTCCAGATTGGCCCTAAGTGCCGCCAGATACAGAGTAGATGAATTCTGACAAATGCCGCCGCCTACATCGTCCACCGTCTTGCCGCCAATGTAAGCCGGCGCAGGCAGATATCCGTTGGCCGTTGTCCGCGGTCCGAGGGTGTCGTTGTAGGAGAACACCTCGCCCGGCATCAAAATCATACCGTTCATAGCTTTTGCCGCCACGATCACATTATTCAGCCGGTATTCTGTTCCGCCAATACTGGTGCTGCACTCACCCAGCACATCCGCAAACAGCATACCCTGCAATTCGGACTGGGTCATATCGGGAACGGTGATTGTCAAGGGAATACGCACCGTGTCCCCCTCATCCATGACATCAAAGCGCTCCTGAGCCTGAGCGGCGTCAAAATCGACCCCCACCACGTGAGGTATTACCCGACACTCACCCTGCTCATCCTGCTGCACGTAAGCGTCCGCAGCCTGGGCATAAAGCTGGCCGTGCACCTGTCTCAGGTCCAGAGGCGCTGGCTCAGTCCGCGCCACCGGCACTTCCATCGCCCGGTCACCCGGATGCTGCATGGCTTCCAGCAAAACCGCCACCGCCCGCTCCTTATCCACGCTTATCCCGGTGATTCCCCGGGTGATGACCAGCGCATCACCGTTGACAGACCAAACCGTTTCCACCAGCGGTACATTTTCCGCCCGGCTCAATTCCTCCAGCGCCTGTTCCACTCGGCCGGCTCCGGAATCATTCAGCTCCACCAAACAGGGCACCGTGGAGTTCCCACCCAGAAGCTGAGCAAGAATAACAGCTCCCCGCTTTAAAAATGGCTCAGCGCGTCCCACCAGATAGGCTTCCTCTGCCACCTGTTGGCTATCCACACAGACGATGCTCCCGTCCAAATGAACCACGCTGCTGCCGCAGGCAAGTTCATAGCTCACCGCAGCGTACTCCTGCTCCAGCCATTGGTCCACTGTCCGTGCCGCAGCCTCCCGACTCAGGCCACCAACCGCCACCTTCCCGGCATATACGCCGGGAAGCACGGTATGGGATGCCCCCACATAAATGCAAAGTCCCAGATAGCTCAGCACGATCAGGGCCGTCAAACTCACTGCAACGGCAAGGATTTTTTTCTTACTTTTATCCAGTCCCTGCCGCTCCATATTTTCTTCCATACGGTATTCCTCCCCGTGGGTGCCCCAAAGGGCTGCAATAAACCACAGTATAATTATATGTAGTCATTATACCAGTTCTGCTCCGTTATGTAATTACAGAACGGTTACAGCCCCGCAACCGCATTATTTTCCACTCTTTTCATCGGCACAAATCAGGTGTATAATACCAACTGTAACCATTTGAAACGGTTTTGTAAGCAGCGGGCCTTGTCCCTGCACAGACAGGCCGCTATACCGTCTTTCCGCGAGGTGTGTCCCAATGGATCATAACAGTTTAATCAACCTGGGCACAGAGCTTGGCTGTCAGCTCATGGCCAGCGGCGCAGAGATCTCCCGTGTAGAAGACTCTATTCTGCGCCTGATGCACGCCTACGGCGCTCCGGACGCCCAGGTGTTCGCCATTCCAAACTGTCTGATCGTCTGTCTCACCCCCTCCGAGGGTCACCCTATCACCCGGATCAGCCGTATCCCCGCCCATGGCATCGACCTGGATCGGTTGGAGCTGTGCAACGCCCTATGCCGCCAATTGTGCCAGGAGGTGCCCGATTTGGACGAAGCCCAGCGCCGGGTGTCCTACATCGCCGACCACCGCCCTCAGTATCGTGAATTTGCAGTTATTCTGGGGCACTTTCTGGTGGGCGCCTTTTTCGCGCCCTTCTTTGGCGGCGGTTTTCTCGACTCCCTGTGCGGCGGTCTGTGCGGCGTCTCCATCGCTCTGTCCAGCCGTCTGCTGCGCAATATCGCTGGACCCAGTCCCTTTTTCCACACACTGCTGTCTGCCGCCCTGTCCTCCATCCTGGCTCAGCTTTTTGTCCGGCTTGGCGTGGCACACAATGCCGATGCCATCACTGTCGGCGCACTGATGCTGCTGGTCCCCGGCGTGGCCTTGACCACCGCCATGCGCGAGGTCATGGCAAGCGATATCATCTCCGGCGTCACCCGTATGGTCGAGTCTCTGCTCACCGCCACCGCCATCGCCCTGGGTACCGGTGCTGCCCTGGCCCTGGGTCAGCTGCTGTAAGGAGGTTGGGATATGAACGAACTGATCACCGGCTGGCTGCTGCCCTGCCTGTACGCATTTTTGGCCTGCACCGGCTTTTGCTTCATCTTTAATATCCACGGACCCGGCATTTCTATCTGCGGCGGCGGCGGGGCTTTGGGTTGGTTGGTCTATTTGCTGGCCGCCTTTATCACCCCCAACGTGATCCTGCGTTTTCTGCTGGCCGCCATTGTCATCACCCTGTATTCCGAGGTCATGGCCCGCATCCGGCGCTGCCCGGTCACCAGCTACCTGATTATCGCACTGCTCCCCCTGGTTCCCGGCAGCGGCATTTATGAATCTATGCGCTACTGCGTACAGGGGGACATGCCCATGTTCCTGGCCACCCTGGTGCGCACCTTCGGCATCGCCGGAGCGCTGGCCCTGGGCGCTGTACTTGGCTCGTCTGTCATGCGTATCCTGTTTCCTATCATCCACCGACTGCATAAATGATTGGGAGGTCTTAGTCACATGTCCTCTTTTCGCCTACTCCCCCTGCTGTGCGCTGCGGTGCTGCTCACCTGCACCGCCTGTGCACCCAGGCAGTCCCCTCAATCTCCCACATTTTCGGAGGCACCCGTTTCACCGGATTTCTCCCC
>JAZSJB010000016.1:0-9342 GCA_045534105.1 Lawsonibacter sp.
GGCATACAGGGTAAACTGGGACACCACCAGCAGTTCGCCCCCCACCTGCTCCAGATTGAGATTCATCTTGCCGTTCTCGTCCTCGAACACCCGCAGGTTGCAGATCTTTTCGGCCAGCTTGTCGCATACGGCTTCGTCATCCTCCGGGCCTACGCCCAGCAGGACCAGGAAGCCCTTCTCAATAACCCCCTCCACCGTGCCGTCAATGGTGACGCTGGCAGAAGAAACTCTTGTGACGACAGCGCGCATGGCGCTTCACGCTCCTTGTAATCAAATCAATTGCCGGAATTGCGTTCCACCTGGTACACGCCCTGGATCTGGTGCAGACGGTTGATCACGCTGCTCAGTTCCTCTCGATTCTTGACCTCCAGCACCACGTTGATAATGGCATTCCCCTCCTGGGTGGAGCGGGCAGCCAGGGCAGACACCTTCACCTTGGCGGTGGACAGTGCCATGGTCACATCCAGAGCAAGGCCATCCCGGTCCTTGGCGGTCAGTTCCAGGGCCGTCTTGTAGGCGGGCAGGTTCTCCTCCAGCCAGGCCACCCGCACCCAGCGGTCCTCCTCTTCCGGTCTGCGTTTTTCCGGGGCAGCGTTGGGGCAGTCCATGCGGTGGACGGACACCCCGTAGCCCCGGGTGATGAAGCCCACCACCGGGTCGCCGGGAACGGGGGTGCAGCACTTGGAGAACTTGACGGTACAGTTGCCCAGCCCCTCCACAATGATGCCGGAGTCGGAGTGTTTGTTGGAGCCGCGCAGGCTGTTTACGGACACAGTCTGCCCCACACCAGGAACAATCAGACTTTCGGCGGTAGTTTTGCCCGCCTGGTTCATTTTGGCCTCGTTCAGCCGGCCCAGACGGAGCAGTTCATCCTTGATGCGGGCCACGGCCTTAGTGGCAGTAGTCCCTCCGTAGCCGATGGCAGCGTACAGTTCGTCCAGAGTGCCAAAGCGCACCTTGCGCAGCACATAGGGCAAAACTTCCTCCGCTGTGATGGAGGCCATTGTGATCTTGGCGTGCTTGAGTTCGTTCTCAAAGGCTGCCCGGCCGGTGGTAATGTTCTCCTCCCGGCGCTCCTTTTTGAACCACTGGCGGATTTTGTTGCGGGCCTCGTTGGACTTGCACAGCTTCAGCCAGTCCCGGCTTGGTCCCTTGGCGGACTTGGAGGTAAGCACCTCCACAATGTCACCGTTGGACAGCTGGTGGTCATAGGGCACCATACGGCCGTTGACCTTGGCCCCTACCATGCTGTTGCCCACGGCGGAGTGGACGGAATAGGCAAAGTCGATAGGGGTGGCCCCGGCAGGCAGACTCTTCACGTCACCCTTGGGAGAGAAAACAAACACCTCGTCGGCGAACATATCCACCTTCAGGGTGCTGAGGAATTCCTCTGCGTCCGTCTCCTGCTGGCTCTCCAGCATCTTGCGCACCCACTCAAAGTCCTGTTCACTGCCCACCTGCTTGTTGGCCATGCCCTGCTTGTATTTCCAGTGTGCGGCAACGCCGTACTCCGCCGTCTGATGCATCTCAAAGGTGCGGATCTGCACCTCGAAGGGAATACCCTCCCCACCGATGACGGTGGTGTGCAGGGACTGGTACATGTTGGGTTTTGGCGTGCCGATATAGTCCTTGAACCGGCCCAGCACGGGCTTGAACATATCGTGGATACAGCCCAGCACGTTGTAGCACTCGGGAATGTCGTCCACAATGACCCGGAAGGCGTACAGGTCGAAAATCTCGTTGAGGGTCTTGTGCTGGGCGTACATCTTGCGATAGATGGAATAGACATGCTTAACCCGGCCATATACCTTGCAGCGAATACCCTCCTGGGCCATGCGCTGGGAGATGCGCCCCTCGATGGCGGTCTTGAACTCCTCGTGGGCGGCGGAACGGGAGTCCAGCTCCGCCTGGATCTCCTTGTAGCCCACCGGATCCAGATAGCGCAGGGAGGTGTCTTCCAGCTCCCACTTAAGCTTCTGCATACCAAGACGGTGGGCGATGGGGGCATAGATCTCCATGGTCTCCAGAGACTTCTCCCGCTGCTTTTTCGGGGACTGATACTCCATGGTGCGCATGTTGTGCAGCCGGTCGCAGATCTTGATGAGGATGACCCGGATGTCCTGGGCCATAGCCATGAACATCTTGCGCAGATTTTCCATCTGCTCCTCTTCCTTGGACACCCACTGCATCTTGGTCAGCTTGGTTACGCCCTCCACCAGCTCGGCCACGGGGACACCGAACTTCTTTGCGATCTCCTCATGGGTGGAAGTGGTATCCTCCAAACAGTCATGGAGCAGGGCAGCGATCACGCTGTCCACATCCAGCCCCAGGTCTGCCACGATCTCGGCCACGGCCAGGGGGTGGATGATATAGGGCTCGCCGCTTTTGCGCAGCTGGCCGTGATGGGCCGCGTCAGCAAAGGTAAATGCAGTATACAGTCTCTGGGCGTCCAAATTGGGCGTATAGGCCCGAACACGCTCTTCCAGTGCCTGATATTTTTCCAGAATTGGGTCCATATGATCACCTGCTCACAGACCCTGTTGGGTCCATTGTGTTATGTTGGTTCCTGCAGCTGCCGCAGGCGGCGCAGGATGTGAGAATCTTCCAGATCCACCTTTTCCTGAACCGGATTGATGTGGATCCGAAGCCTGTCTATCTGGCTGTACATGGTAATAATCCCACGCTCGTGCATGACATCCAGGCATACCAGAGTATGCAGCACCTGTTCCCGCTGGCCTGCGGCCCGGGCCACACCTCGGGCAATGCGGGCAGGGGTATCCTCCAGCACCGGACGGGAGGCTGTCTCCCGCTTCAGATAGCGCCACAGGTTTACGAACTCCTCCCGCTCGGGAAGCAGGGCACGGGCCTCCGCCGCCGTGAGCCGCTCTCCGCTGCGGTACTTTCCATACACTTCCCGCTCCAGCTGGGCCCGACTGGGGGCCTGCCGCAGGGCGATCAGCTGCATCTGCACCGTGCGCACACCCCGGTATTCATTGATTTGGGGATAAAAGGCCACGTCAACCCGGCTGCCCACCTGGGGAAAGCAGTCACCAGCGGAAAAGAAGATGGCATCCAGCGTCATTCCCCGTTTGGACAGCTTCAGCTTCAGGTGCCGCCCGCTGCCCACAAGGGCACGGCTCATCACCTGTGCTCCGGTTAGGGAAAGGACCGGCCTTGGGTTCCCTGTCCCATAGGGTTCCAGCTGGTCAAGCTGCTCAACCCCCCGCAGATCCAGTATGTGCGGGTCATCCAGCTGGACGTCCACCTCTAGTTCAGGCGGACAGCTCCTGCCCGCCTGCAGCGCCACCTGGACACGAATACGCTGGGCCAGGGCCAGGATATTCTCCTGCTTCACCGTGAAGCCCGCAGCCAGTTCGTGACCGCCAAAGGCCTCCAGCAGGTCCTGACAGCCCTCCAGCACAGCAAACAGGTTGATCCCCCCGTAACTGCGGCAGGAGCCTTTGCCCATGCCCCCGGACAGACAGATCATAAAGGTGGGACAACCGTACTGCTCGGCAAGGCGCGATGCCACGATGCCCACCACCCCCTGATGCCAGGACGGGTCCGCCAGCACGATGGCCTCTTTCTGCGGCTTGTGCGCCAGCAGCTGCTCACACTGTTCAAAAATGCCCAGCTCCACCGTCTGCCGCTCCCTGTTCAGCCGACACAGCTCCTGTGCCAGCAGGGCCGCCTGAACGGGGTCCCGGGACAGTAGCAGCTCTACCGCCAGGCCCGCCCGGCCCATGCGGCCGGCGGCATTGATCCGGGGTGCCAGCGCATAGCCGATAGAAACAGAGTTCAGGGGACGGTTTTCCATGCCCGCCTCCCGCACCAACATGGCAAGGCCCATGCGTTTTGGGTTTTCCAATGCCCGCAGGCCCCGCTGGACGATGGCGCGGTTTTCTCCCATCATGGGCATCACGTCGGCTACTGTGCCGATGGCCGCAAGGTCACACAGCCCTTCCAGAACTGCGGATGCCTGTTCCGGGCCGGCCATAGCCATGGCCAGCTTTAGGGCCACCCCTACTCCCGCAAGGCCCTTGAAGGGATAGGGGCAGTCCGGGCGATGGGGATCCACCACCGCCGCAGCGGCGGGAAGGACCTGCTTGCACTCGTGGTGGTCAGTGACCACCACATCCACACCCAGTTCTCCGGCATGGGCCACCTCGTCCACGGCAGTAATACCGCAGTCCACGGTGATGATGAGGGTAACACCCCGGGCTGCAAGTGTGGCAATGGCGTCCATGTTCAGGCCATAGCCCTCCTCCAGTCGGTCGGGGATGTAGGGGATGACCCGGCCTCCGAGACCGGCGAGAAACTCAGTCAGCAGGCAGGTGGCGGTGATACCGTCCACGTCATAGTCGCCGTAGACAGCTATCATCTCGCCCCGGTCCAGCGCAAGGCGCACCCGGGCCACCGCCCGGTCCATATCCTTCATCTGCGCGCCATCCTGAAGCAGATTGTCTCCGGCCATTAGGAATGCACGGGCCTGCTCCATGCTGCACAGCCCACGGGCGGAAAGTACCGCGGCCACCAGGGGATGAACGCCCTCCCGCTCCAGCGCGGCGCGGCCCTCCGGGTCGGGACGGGCGGTCCGCCAAGTCTTATATCGCATGATCGCCATCCCTCCTTCCCGGGCTATCCGCCGATGGCAGACAAAATGCGGCAATAATACTCTTTATTATATCATAGTGCAGCAGGGCAATTCAAGAAAAACCGCACCGCAGCCGGGCACAAATTCCATACCGTCGGACCCGGCCTGCTCACTGCCTCCAGCTTACCCTCAGCCCCAATTTGACCGCACCATCTCCATTGTTTTTTTTCGGCAGATATCGTATAATACATATCAGAACATCTCCAAAGGAGGTCTGCTCCATGCTTTTGAATATTCTGGCCGTGGGCGATGTGGTGGGTGACGCCGGCCTGGACTTTCTGTCCCGCCATCTGCGCAAGCTCAAACAGGAACACAACGTCCACTTCACCGTGGTCAATGGCGAGAACGCCGCCACTGTGGGCATCCTGCCCCAGCAGGTGCAGGATATTTACGACGCGGGCGCGGATGTGGTCACCCTGGGCAACCACACCTGGAACAAAATGCAGATCAAGGAACGGCTGGAGGTTGACCCCTATCTCCTGCGCCCGGCCAACTTTGCCAAGAACCTGCCCGGCCGGGGTTTTGGCGTCTACGATGGCCCCCGGGGCATGCGCATCGGCGTGATGAATCTCATGGGCCGCCTGCACCTCAACTCCAACCTGGACAGCCCCTTTACCACCGCCGATGCCCTGCTTGCAGGCTGTGGCGCAGACATTATTGTCTGCGACTTCCACGGCGAGATCACCAGCGAAAAGGGTGCCATGGCCTGGTATCTGGACGGACGGATCCATGCCCTTTGGGGCACCCATACCCACGTGCCCACCGCCGATACGCAGATCCTGCCCAAGGGCCTGGGCTTTGTTACTGATTTGGGTATGACCGGCCCTGCCCAGTCCGTTCTGGGCGTGCGGCCGGAGGATTCTGTGAACCTTTTCCTGGGCGGCATTCCCCGCCGCTTCCAGCCCGCCCCCGGCCCCTGCAGGCTGGATTCCTGCCTGTTCACCATTGATACGGACACCAGGCAGTGTGTTCAGGTACGCCGGGTGGACCGTTTCCAATAACACCGCTTGAAAGGGGATGTTCCCATGCTGAAAATCATACACGCCGCCGACCTGCATCTGGACAGTCCCTTCGCCGGCCTCTCTCCGGAACAGGCCGCCCTGCGGCGGGAGGAACAGCGCACCCTGCTGGACCGCCTGGCCGACCTTTCCAACGAGGAACAGGCCGACCTTGTCCTGCTGGCGGGTGATCTGCTGGACGGTCAGCGGGTATACCGGGAAACCGTGGATGTCCTGGCCCGCACTCTGGGCCGCATCCGGGCAAAGGTGTTCATTGCCCCCGGAAACCACGACCCCTATTGTGCCGCCTCCCCCTACGCTCTGCCCATCTGGCCGGACAATGTGCATGTTTTTACCTCCCCCCGGCCCGAAGGCATCCACCTGCCCGAACTGGGCTGCACGGTTTACGGTGCGGCCTTCACCCAGGAGCAGCGTGACGACTCCCCCCTGTCCGGCTTCACAGCCAAGGGGGATCATCTGAATCTTATGGTCCTGCACGGCAATACCCAGGGCAGGGACTACGCCCCTGTCTCCCCGGGCGACATTGCCGCCAGTGGCCTTGACTATCTGGCGCTGGGCCACATTCATCAGGCCAGCGGCCTTCAGAAGAGCGGCGATACTTACTGGGCCTACCCAGGCTGTCCTGAGGGCAGAGGCTTTGACGAGCTGGACGACAAGGGCGTTCTGGTCCTGAGCGCAGAGAAGGGTAATGTGCAGCTGCGTTTTCACCCCCTGTCCCTGCGCCGCTACCGGATCATAGATGTGGATCTGACCGGGTGCCTCGACCCATTGGAGGCGGTGACCGCCGCCCTGCCCGCCCACACGCAGCCGGACCTCTACCGCATCCGCCTCACCGGCCAGTTTGCCATGGACGGCCAAACCATGACTGCTCTGGAATCTGCCCTCGCCCCCCGATTCCACTCCCTGGAGCTGCGTGACCACACCCGGATGCCCCAGGACCTGTGGGCCCGGACCGGCGAGGACACCCTCACCGGCCTGTTTCTGCGTACTATGGCCGCCCGCTGCAGCGAGAGCCCCGAAGACGAAACCCTGCACATGGCAGTCCGTTTCGGTCTGGCCGCACTGGAGAATGGGGAGGACGTTTCACCATGAAGATCAAGGAAATGACCGCCTCCTTCGGCCGTCTGGAGCGGGCACAGCTCACCCTGGAGGACGGCCTGAACATCATCCATGCCCCCAACGAGGCCGGCAAGTCCACTTGGTGTGCCTTCATCCGAGCCATGTTTTACGGCATTCCCACCCGGGACCGGGACAAAAAGGGCTATCTGGCGGAAAAAAACCGCTATCTCCCCTGGTCCGGCGCTCCAATGGAGGGGGAAATGACCCTGGAATGGCAGGGCAGGGACATCACCCTGCGCCGCTTTACCAAGGGTTCTGCTCCTTTCGGCGGCTTCTCCGCCGTGTACACCGACACCCAGCAACCTGTTCCCGGCCTAACCGCCCAGAACTGCGGAGAAACTCTGCTGGGCGTGGGGCGTGAGGTTTGGGAGCGCTCCGCCTTTGTGGGCACCGCACCCACTTTGGCCATTGACGGCACGCCGGAGCTGGAGCGGCGCATTACCGCCCTGTTTTCCTCCGGGGAGGAGGATGTGTCCTTCTCCCAGACGGAAGCCAAGCTGCGGGAGTGGCAGCGCCGCCGTCAGCACAACCGTTCCGGCCTGATCCCCCGGTTGGAGGAGGAGCTTTCCGCGCTGGATCACACCCTGGGCCGGATGCAGGCGGCGGGCAACCGCCTTTCTCAGGCGCAGGAGCAGCGCCCTGCTCTGGAGGAGCGGCAGCGCACCCTGGAAGGGGAGCTGCACATCCACCAGCGCCTTGCCCAGCGGAACGTAAATGCGCGCTATGCCCAGGCCGTACAGGAACACGCCCAGGTGCGCGCCCAGCTGGACGCGCTGTTGGCGCAGCAGTCCCGTTTCGGCCCCCTCCCCCACCGAGACCGTCTGCGGGATGCCCAGCTTCAGCTGCAGCGTTTGGAGCTGCAGGAAGAGGAACTTCACCGCCGAAGCAATGAGGCCCCTTCCCATCCCCTCACCCCGCCAAATGACCCGAATTTTTCAGGGCTGGATGGCACACAGGCCGTCCGCCGGGCCCAGGAAGAACGAACGCAGGCAGAAGCCCTGCTGACAAAGGCCCGGGAAAAAGAGAGACAGCGGCTGCACAGCCTGCTGCCAGGACTGGTCTTTGCCGCAGCCGCGATTCTGGCAGGTCTGGCCACAAACCACCTGCTTGCCGCCCTCCTGGCCGGGTCGTCCCTTGCCGTGCTTTGGGCCCTGGCCTGTCTGTCACGCGCCAAGGCACAAACCGCCCGGCTTCAGGCTCAGGCGCAGGGGATTTTGGGCCGCTGGGAAGTAAGCACCCCACAACAGATCACCGATGCGGCCGAACGTTATCGTCAGCAGTGGGAACTGTTCACCCGGGCACAGGATGAGTGCTCCCGCGCTCAGTCGCAGCTGGAGGCCCATCGGGCCGCGCTGGAACGTGCCTCTGCCGACCTGTTGGCCTTTGTGCGCTCTTTTGCTCCGGAGGCAACCTCCCTTCCTGCCTGCGGCGCCGTTCTGACCGATGCCCTGGAGCTGGATGACCGTCTGCAAGAGTGCCGGGCCAGACTGGACCTTGCCTCCCGGCGGTGTGACGATTTGAAAGCACAGGGCGCACAGGAATCGGACACACTGGAACTGCTCCATGTCCCTGAACAGACTCCGGAGCAGATTCGGCAGGCCCTTGCCGGGCTTCAATCCGACCTGTCCGCGCTGGACCAGCAGGAAGCCATGGCCCGGGGCGAGCTGCTCTCCCTGGGTGACCGGGCGGAGCTGGAGGCCCGCCAGGAACAGCTTTCCCACCAGTTGGCCCGCCGCCGCCTGGAATACAACGCCCTGTCCGTGGCCCTGGACGCTCTGCGCCAGGCCAACACGGACCTGCAGGCCCGTTTCGCCCCCGAACTCAACCACCGCGCAGGTCAGATTCTTTCCGCCCTCACCGGTGGCCGATACCACGCTCTGACCCTGGACCGGGAGTTTGATGCCAGCGCACAAAGCGGCGACAGTCTGCTTCCCCGCAGCTCCCTGGCCCTGTCCCGGGGCACGGCCGATCAGATCTATCTGGCGGTGCGCCTTGCGGTATGTCAGCTTTGCCTGCCCGAGGACACGCCCTCCCCTCTGGTGCTGGATGACGCCCTGCTCACCTTTGACGATGTGCGCATGGGCCTGGCCCTGCACTATCTGTCCGGACTGGGGCGGCAGGTGCTGCTGTTCTCCTGTCAGCAGCGCGAAAGCACCCGCGGGCTTGGCAATATCCTCTTCTTGCAATCCTGATACCGCAGGATTATAATAGGTGCATCGTTTCACTCCCGGAGGTGTCCGCCATGGAAGAAAACCGCATCCCTTCCCCCGGCAAGCCGGAAGAAGAGGGTCTTGTCTTTAATCTTTACTACTGGCTGCAAACTCTTGCGCTGGCCGTGGTAACCATTGTGCTCCTGTTCACTTTTGCAGGCCGTATCACCCGGGTAGAGGGCGACTCCATGCTCAACACCCTGCACGACGGCGACCTGCTCCTGCTGCAATCCTTGGGCTACACGCCCAAAGCCGGGGACGTAGTGGTCCTGAACAAGACCACGGACGAAACCGTCTCCCTGCTGGGCGGGGATGCCATTGTCAAGCGTGTCATCGCCGT
>JAZSJB010000077.1:0-4799 GCA_045534105.1 Lawsonibacter sp.
GATAATAACATTTTTTTGCATTGTTGTACAGCCGTTTATGTGAATTTTGTTGAATTTTGCAAATGGTCTTTGCCTAAAAAACGATGTTTTTAATATGCCTTATGAACATTGCTTTTCCCTACACATTGAAGCGGTCTCTTGTTACTGTGTATGGGATCTACATATTAGGTAAAGGATAAAAGCACCTTGCTTGCCGCTTGCAAACCGTTGATTTCACTGGGTTTTGCCAGATCCTTTAATGACACTCCGACCAAAAAAGGTCGATAGTTTTGATACGAGAGTATCTGAAACTATCGATCTTTTTGTTTTTGCTCAAAAGCCTTGTGCGGTAGGCTTTTGGGGTATTTTGCTTTTGGGATAAGTTTTATCGTGGATAGGGGAGACCATTTTGCACGCTGGAGGACGGCGTGTTGTCTTGAAAAAAGTCACGATGAAACTTTTGTGAGGGAAGTGAAACCGAAACAGCTACTTTCGGATTTGCGCTACAACAAGTTTGATCCGACTAACCTTTTTGCGGCTGAGAGCGTGAGAACTGCAAGGGAATTGTTTGTCCTAGCAAGTATGTGCCTGCACCACCGTGCATCCGGATTGCACAGACTATTTTGAAGTTTGTCTTGGGTTTAAATGGATTCTACGAAGCATTTATTGACTTTTCGTGTGTTTTTGTTAAACTATAAACAGCGCAATTAAATTTTTGGAAGAAAGAGGAACTTGTATGAGCAACAAATTGGAGCGCAAATACGGTCTGTTTACCGCCATCTGCATGGTAGTGGGCATCGTGATCGGTTCGGGCGTCTTCTTCAAGGCCCAGACCATCCTGCAGAAGACCGGCGGCAACACGTCTCTGGGTATCCTTGCGTGGATCATCGGCGGTGCCATCATGCTGTCCTGCCTGCTGGCCTTTGCATTCATGGGCCAGAAGTACGAACGCGTCAACGGTATTGTCGACTATGCTGAAGCGACTATCGGCCCCCGCTATGCCTACTACATGGGCTGGTTTGCCGCTACCATCTACTTCCCTGGCATGACCTCTGCGCTGGCGTGGCTGTCCGCCCGCTATACGCTGGTCTTTATCACCTCCGTGAACCCCGACTTCCCCATGGCCATCCCCGTGGAGCAGGGGGGCTGTGTTGTAGGCCCCGAGTGCATGGCGCTGACTGTGCTGTTTATGGCGGGTGCCTATGTGCTCAATGCCCTGTCCCCCAAGCTGGCCGGTAAGTTCCAGACCAGCACCACTGTTATCAAGCTGATCCCCCTGCTGCTGATGGGCGTCATCGGCATCATCTATGGTCTGAACCACGGCATGCTGCAGACCAATCTGACCACCACTGTGGTCCCTGCTGCCGAGCTGAGCACCAATCCTCTGTTCGCCGCTGTGTGTGCCACCGCCTTTGCTTACGAGGGCTGGATCATCGCCACATCCATCAACTCCGAAATCAAGGACTCCAAGAAGAATCTGCCCAAGGCTCTGATCCTGGGCGGCCTGATCATTATCGCCGTCTACATCCTCTACTTTGTGGGCGTAGCCGGCGGAGCCGGCGCCAAGGATCTGATGGATACCGGCGCCAATGTGGCTTTCAATAACGTGTTCGGCCCTGTGCTGGGCAACATTTTGAACCTGTTTGTGGCCATCTCCTGCATGGGCACTCTGAACGGCCTGATGCTGGGCTGCTGCCGCTGCATGTACTCTCTGGGTGAGCGTGGCCGTGGCCCCAAGCCCGAGATGTTCGCTCAGGTGGACAAGACCACCAATATGCCCAACAACTCCGCGGTGGTTGCCCTGCTGGTCACCGCTGTGTGGTTTGTTTACTTCTATCTGACCAATCTGGCCGCTATCTGGGGGTCCAAGGCACCTTTCGTCTTCGACTCCACCGAGCTGCCCATTATTACCATCTATCTCATGTACATCCCCATCTTCATTCAGTGGATGCGTAAGGAGAAAGAGCAGAACGCGGTGCGCCGCTTCATCGTTCCCGGTCTGGCCCTGATCGGCAGTGCGTTCATGGTGCTGGCCTGCATTATCGGTCACGGTATGGCCTGCTTCTGGTATATGATCGTCTTCGTCGTGATGATGTTCTTCGGCTGGCTGGTGGATGCCTCTCGCAAGAAGAACGCGTAATCCGCATTTTAAAACAAAAGGTCTCCGAACCCAACGGGTTCGGAGACCTTTTGTTCATCCAAAGAGCTTCAGCTTTTCCACGACCTTGCGGGCCAGCTTGTAGATGGGGGGCTCCAGTTCCTTCTGCGCGGTTTGCAGGTGCTTGCGGATCTCGATATGCTGAGGGCAGTGTTGTTCGCACTTGCCGCAGCCGATGCAGTTGGAGGCGGCGGTGGAGGTTTTGCGGAAAGCGGTGCACATGGCGTACTCCACCAGAGCCCGGCCCTTGCCCTCGGTGTGGCGGCGGTTATAGGCGGCAAATGTGCCCGGAATATCCACATTCATGGGACAGGGCATGCAGTAGCCGCAACCGGTACAGCCCACCTTCATTTTTGCATTGATGGCGGATACAACCCGGGCGAGCAGGTCCTGATCAGCTGGGGTGAACTCACCGGCGCAGACATCAGCGGCGGTGGCACAATTGTCCTGCACCATTTCAACGCTGTTCATGCCGGACAGCACACAAGTGACTTCCGGTTGATCCCACAGCCAGCGCAGGGCCCACTGGACCGGTGTGCGCTGAATGGGGTGGTCGGCAAAGATGCGCTTTGCGTCCTCGGGCAGGCGGTTGACCAGCCGTCCGCCCCGCAGAGGCTCCATAATGACCACAGGCAGGCCCTTTCCATGGGCGTAGTGCAGACCCCGGCGGCCGGCCTGGGAGTGCTCGTCCATGTAGTTGTACTGGATCTGGCAGAAGTCCCAGTTATAGGCGTCCACCAGCTTACAGAACATCTCCGTGTTGCCGTGGTAGGAGAAACCTACCTGACGGATGGCTCCGGATTTCTTTTTCGCCTCCAGCCATTCGGCCACGCCAAGCCCTTTCATCCGTTCCCATGTGTCCACATCGGTGAGCATGTGCATGAGATAGTAGTCGATGTGGTCGGTGCGCAGGCGCTGGAGCTGCTCCTGAAACAGCGTTTCCAACCGCTCACGGCTGCGGATGAGATAATGGGGGAGCTTGGTGGCAATATACACCTTGTCCCTGATGCCGTTGCGCTCCAAAATTTCTCCGAGAGCGGCCTCACTGCCGGGGTAGACATAGGCGGTGTCGTAATAGTTCACGCCGGCTTCATAGGCGCACAGGATCTCCTGCTCCGTCTTTTTCAGATCGATGCGACCCATGGTCTGGGTGAAGCGCATGCAGCCGTAGCCTAGGATGGAAATTTGATTGCCGTATTTGTCCTGTCTGTAGTTCATGGCGGCCTCCAAAAAGGTGATTTTAGATTATTTTATCAGTTTACAGGCCGGGGCACAAGAAAAAGGAAGAAACATATCGCTTTTTTCGGCAGGTTATGGTAAAATCCAATGGAGCAAGCGATGCCGCTTGGGCGGCGATGAAGATACAGTGGGAGGAAACAGTATGTTGAACGAGTTCAAGAGCAAATATGTCACCCCCGAGCAGGCTGTCAAGGCCGTGCAGTCCGGGGACTGGGTGGATTACGGCTTCGGCGGCGGCTATCCCGAGCTGCTGGACAAGGCTCTGGCGGCCCGAAAGGGTGAGGTGACCGACGTGAAGATTCGGGGCGGTCTTGTGATCCGTCCCCGTATCGAGGTGGTAGAGTGTGACCCGGAGCAGGTCAGCTTCCACTACTACAGCTGGCACATCGGAGACTACGAGCGCAAGCTGCAAAGCCGCGGTCTGGTGCAGTTCATGCCCATGATCCTGCGCTCCCTGCCCGACCTGTACCGCCACCACATCAAGGTGGACGTGGCTTTTGTTCCCGTCTCCACCCCCGATGACAAGGGCTACTGCGGTCTGGGTATCTCCAACTACGCCTGGCGCACCATTTTCGAGAACGCCCGCACCGTTATTTTTGAAATCAACGAGAAGCTGCCCAGGCTGCAGGGCGTGGACGGCTCTCACCGGGTCCATCTGTCCGAGGCGGACTACATCGTGGAAGGAGAGCATGAGCCTCTGCCCACCCGTACTTACAAGGACGCCAGCGAGATCGACACCGCCATCGCCAAGCTGGTGGTCAACGAGATCCCTGATGGTGCGGTGCTCTCCCTGGGCGTGGGTGGCGTGCCCTTTGCCGTGGCCAACATGCTGGCCGAATCCGATCTGAAGGATCTGGGCTGCTGGACGGGCACCATCAGCGATGCCTTTATGTCCCTGTATCGGGCGGGCAAGCTGACCAACGGCCGCAAGGAGCTGGACAAGGGCCTGTCCAGCTGGAATCTGGCCATGGGCTCTCAGGAGCTGTACAACTGGCTGGACGAGGAGCCGGGCATCTTCCATCCCGGCGATGTGGATTATATCCACTCTCCCGAGCGCATGAGCAAGATGAGCAACTTCATCGGCATCATGGGCGGCGTGCAGCTGGACCTGATGGGGCAGGAGAACGCTGAGTCCGCGGGCAAGCGTCAGTTGTCTGGCATCGGCGGTCAGCTGGACTTCCTGGAGGGCGCCTTCCGCTCCGAGGGCGGCAAGGGCTTTATCTGCCTGAACGCCGCCCGCAAGGATAAGGAGGGCAACCTGAAGTCCAACATCGTGCCTTTCATCCCCGGCGGCAGCGTGGTGTCCGGTCCCCGTACTATGATCCAGTATGTGGCCACCGAGTACGGTATTGTCAAGCTATCCGGCCTGTCCCTGCGGGAGCGGGCCCAGGCCATGATCTCCATCGCCCACCCGGCCTTCCAC
>JAZSJB010000102.1:0-11663 GCA_045534105.1 Lawsonibacter sp.
AGGAATAAGCAAATGGTAAGTCCATCATCTGAGCATAGGTCATCGCCTGCTGTAAGCCGTGGGATACAGAATGGTTGTTGTCTTTGGCTTCAACAACGGCAATAGGCTTTCCGTCGTTGTGGTAAAGCATATAATCGGCAAACTTAGGCTTGCTGCGAGCCACAATATTTCCTCTGATGTTGATTCGACCATCTGTGATCTTGGTCTCCATCGTAATGTGACCTTTCCAACCCTTGAGGATGACCGGAGTAATATAATTCAACTTGATGTCTTCTTCTGACATCTGTTTCTTGCCCAATATAGTCATATCGAATCCTCCTAATCAAATTTTCGGTGTTGGTTAATCACGGACAGTTTCAAGAATATCTTCAATCCGACAATCCATTACTTCGCAGATACGAAGAAGAACATCCGTTGTAATATTGTCTCCCTTGCCGAGCTTCGCAAGGGAAGCAGAACTGATGCCAGCTTTTTCTTTCAAATCGCTCTTTTTCATATTTTTATCAATAAGCATCTTCCAGAGTTTGTTATAGCTGATACGCATAATGGAAGTCCTCCTTGTACTAAATCGCCCAATTTTCTTTATTATATCACAAAAATATAAAAATTTCTACCCGTTTTGCAAATTTAATATTTGCGAACGCAAATTAAACTTTGCGATTGAGAATATCTAATCTGTTTTTTGCTTGAGTGGAAGCAAAAAGGACTTGTGCCCGATTTGAGCACAAGTCCCTACTTGGTATATTCGATTATTCTTCCATGACCGCTAACATCATTCTTGCTCCAAGCTTAAAGCTGTTTTGGAATAACAAACAGTCCGTGATAGTTTGATACTCCCGCACACAATTTGTATATTTCTCAAACAGCTCTTTCTGCTCATCCGTCATGGTGGCTTTGAGTTTTTCTTCATTCCTACAAATCAGCTCCAACAGTTTCTTGTACTCCTTAGAAGAAGTATCGTACTCTGTTGGCTCAATGTTGCCATACCAAAATTCTTCAAGGATTCTCATACCGCATCCTCCTCATAGATCATCTCACGCAGAACAATTTCCTCGGCTCGGTTGCGGATGCTATTCATGGCTCCAACCCACGCTATCTGATCGTGCTGCTTCATGTGCTCCGTCACGCCCTCGGCGGCTTTCATTTGCTCGATGATAAGTTCAAGGCGGCTCTGTGCCTGCTCGTTCAAATCAGCCAGATATGTCCACAGTTCACCGCTGAGACAAAGATCATTGAAGCGGATAGGATTATTCTCCTTGATTTAATCTCTGTGCATACGCCCCCACCGACCAATGGGTCTGGTTTCCTCCGGTAAGCGAATATCGGGAATATAGTAATCACCACAACGAATATAGTTCAGTTCTTGCATCATATGTACCTCCAATAAGATTCAAACATTCTGTTAAAGATAGAAAAAGGCGATACCTGGTTGTGAAAACCAAGTATCGCCAATTTTTCTTGTCGCACTCCTGTACGGCGGCTACCCTATGCCAGTAATGTTCTCATACTGTCTTATTGGAAACTACCCTTCAGGGCCGTCTTTTTTTGCTTAAACTACTAAATTATGACACACTTTTTAAAAAGATGTCTTTTTGTTGTGTGGACCAACGCCGCGCGGGGTGCTACGATATCCATAGATTTTTCACCATTTGTTCTCGATTTTTAAAGGAGGCCTTTTTATGTCTGTTACTCAGGAACTTTACAAGCACGCAAAACAGATCATCCCCGGCGGCGTTCAACTGCTGAGCAAGCGTCCCGAGCAGTTCGCCCCCGACCAGTGGCCCGCCTATGCCGCTAAGGCCAAGGGATGCGAGGTCTGGGATCTGGACGGCAAGCACTACTACGACATGACCTCCAACGGCATCGGCGCCTGCCTGCTGGGGTACGCCGACCCCGATGTGACCAAGGCAGTTGTGGACCGTGTGCAGAATGGCTCCATGTCCACCCTGAACGCGCCTGAGGAAGTTGCTCTGGCGGACCGCCTGCTGGAGATCCATCCCTGGGCTGAGCAGGTGCGCTTTGCCCGTACCGGCGGTGAAACCTGCGCTGTGGCTGTTCGTATCGCTCGCGCCGCCACCGGCCGTGACCTGGTGGCCATCTGCGGCTACCACGGCTGGAGCGACTGGTATCTGGCTGCCAACCTGGGCAACGAGGCCGCTCTGGACGGCCAGCTTCTGCCCGGTCTGGACCCCAACGGCGTGCCCCGCGGCCTGACCGGCAGCGCCATTACCTTCTGCTATGACGACATTGACGCCTTTGATGCTGTCATCCGTGAGTATGGTGACCGCCTGGCCTGCGTCATCATGGAGCCGGTCCGCCACCACCTGGCCTCGGAAGGCTTTATGCAGCATGTTGCTGACGAGGTCCACCGCGTGGGTGCTGTCCTGATCCACGACGAGATCACCATCGGCTGGCGCTTCACCTTCGGCGGCAGTCACAAGGCCATCGGTGTCACCCCCGACATTGCCGTTTTTGCCAAGGCTCTGGGCAACGGCCACCCCATCGGTGCCATCATCGG
Source organism: Lawsonibacter sp. (assembly GCA_045534105.1). Classification (GTDB taxonomy): domain Bacteria; phylum Bacillota; class Clostridia; order Oscillospirales; family Oscillospiraceae; genus Lawsonibacter. The sequence goes on from JAZSJB010000102.1 coordinate 2,519, forward strand.
TAAGCGTTCCGTCATGGAAGCCGCTCAGACCTCCTTCATCAGCTCCACCTACTGGACTGAGGCCGTCGGCCCCACCGCCGCTCTGGCCACCATCAACAAGATGGAAAAGACCCGCGTGTGGGAGCATGCCGCCAATGTAGGCACCACCGTTCAGGGCTTCTGGCGCGATGCTGCCCAGCGTCACGGTCTGGACATTACCTGCCACGGCCTGCCCTGCCTGGCACACTTCAAGTTCAATTCCGACCATCTGGAAATGCGCACCCTGTACATCGCCCTGATGCTGAAGGAAGGTTTCCTGGGCAGCCCAGACATCTACCCCACCCTGGCCCATACCGAAGAAGTCCTCAAGCTGTACAACGAGGCTATCGACCGTGTTTTTGCCCAGATTACCCAGATCAGCAAGGCCGGCGGCAAGGACGCCATTGTTGCGGCAATCGGCGGCCCCGTGTGCCAGACTGGCTTCAAGCGTCTGATCGACTAAGCCAACCTTTGCAATATGCCCATTTTCCGGGTATAATATCTGTAATTCAGATATCATACCCGGTCATTTTACCCGAAAGAAGGTGGTCTGTACGAAAAACCGTCAGCGCGATTTTGAGATCAAGCTGGATCAGGATTCCATTTTCCTTCGTCTGGACGCTGCAAAGCTCTATACGAAAAAGCACATCTGGTATTCCGACCGCCACAGCAATGCGGAGTACGAGCTTCACATTGTTTTACAGGGCATGGCCCATGTGGATGTAGAAGACCACCATTACAGCCTGCGTGAACAACAGGCCATCCTCATTGCCCCCGGCCAGTATCATCTGCCCCGTGCCCTGCCCGGAAACTTCGAACGGTTTTCCCTCTCATTCTCCGTGTCGGATGGCCCCCTGCTGGCCTGTCTGCGCCGGCAGCTCCCGTCCTGCCGTGTTTTTTCCATCACGGATGAGATGGAGCACATCTGCCGCGCCCTGTTCAATGAGCAGGGCACAAAGCCCTCCTTCTGGCAGCCAATGCAGGCTTCTCTGCTGTCTATGCTGATTATCTGCCTGCTTCGACTGCTTCATTTGGACAGCAACCCGGGCCCGGTCCGTGCCAACTCCAGCGAGGCCGTCCGAACCGACCTGATCGACGACTACTTTGAACAGCACTTTGCCCAGAAGGCTGGACTTTCCGAGCTGGCGGCAAAACTGCACCTGTCCACGCGGCAAGTCGACCGTGTCCTGCTGGAAAACTACGGCATGGGCTTTCAAGACAAACTGATCGGCACACGGATGGACCACGCCGCATGGCTGCTGCGCACCACAGATATGCAGGTCGGTCAGATCGCCGGGGCCGTTGGGTATGTGTCAGAGGCCGCATTCTATCAAGCTTTCCGCAATCACTTTCAGATCACACCGCAAAAATACCGCAAACATCTTTTGACCCGCCCCGATCCCAGTCAAACATGACCTTCCCCACTCCGCAGGCGACCGCTGTGTCGCCTGCTGTGCTTTCTCCGGGATCATCCATTGACCTTGACGAACGATTGGGGTACAATAAGAAAAATATGTTCTGTTCAAAAGAGAGGGTTCTTTATGAATTCTTACGCCATCGGTGCAGATATTGGCGGCACCACTGTCAAGCTTGGCATCTTCTCCGGCGACGGCGCTCTGCTGGAGAAATGGGAGATCCTCACCAACACGCAGGACTGCGGAGAGCACATCCTGCCCGATGTTGCCCATTCTGTTTTGGACAAGCTGGCAGAAAAAAACATCCCTGTACGTCAGGTCGTTGGGATCGGCATAGGCGTTCCCGGCCCCGTGGATGACGCAGGCGTGGTCCGTAAGTGCGTGAACTTGGGCTGGGGCGTATTTAACCTCAAGGAACGAATGGCTCAACTGCTTCCGGACATCCCCAATATTGCAGCCGGCAACGATGCCAATGTGGCCGCCCTGGGTGAGACCTGGCAGGGCGGCGGCAAGGGCTATGACAGTGCCGTCATGTTCACCTTGGGTACCGGTGTGGGCGGCGGCGTGGTCCTTGGTGGCTCAATTCTCCCCGGTGTCAATGGTGCCGCAGGAGAGGTGGGCCACATCACCGTGGAGCCTCAGGAGACAGACCCGTGCAGCTGCGGTAAACGGGGCTGTCTGGAGCAGTACGCTTCCGCAAACGGCATCGTCCGACTTGCAAAGAGGATGCTCGCCCAGAGCAACACTCCCTCCCAGCTTCGTGAAATGGACAAGTTCACCTCCAAGGATATCTGTGATCTTGCCCGTGCTGGTGAAGAAATGGCCGCAGCAATTCTGGACCGCTGCGCCGGCTATCTCGGCCTTGCCATGAGCTATGTCTCCTGCACCATTGACCCTCAGGTCTTTATTGTGGGCGGCGGCATGAGCCGTGCAGGCGCCGTGCTCATTGACGCTGTGCAGCACCACTACCGCCGGTTCGCCTTCCACGCCTCCGCGCAAACCCCTGTGGTAGCTGCCACACTTGGCAATGACGCCGGAATTTACGGCTGCGCGGGCATGATCTTGATGCCATAATAAAATGAAAAATCGCAGGTGAGCTAACCGCTCACCTGCGATTTTTTGTTATACCCCCACCAGGTCATTTACCTCCTGGGGCGCATGGTATGTAGGCACAAGGGATTTCATCAGCGCAATGATCTCCTCATTGTTGGATTCACGGGTCACTGCCTCATCCAACCGGACAAGATCCTTCATGATCTCATCCGGAACGATCTCACCCTGCTCCTCAATAAATATTTTTTTGTTTGCCGTCTCAAGCAGGTGCTCACTCTTCATCAAAAGTTCTTCATACAGCTTTTCGCCCGGACGCAGGCCGATCTCCTCGATCTGGATATCTACGTAGGGTTCCAGCCCGGACAGGCGGATAAGGTTTTCCGCCAGATCCAGGATTTTGACCGGCTCACCCATATCCAGCACAAACACCTGATTCTGTTTGGCCATGGCCCCGGCCTCCAGCACCAGCTGGGCCGCCTCTGGGATGGTCATGAAATAGCGGATGATGCGCTTATCTGTCAGTGTGATCGGGCCGCCCTCCTCAATTTGCCGCTTGAACAGCGGAACAACGGAGCCGTTACTTCCCAGCACATTTCCAAAGCGCACCGCGCAGAATTCCGTGGTGCTGTTCACCCGGCTCTGCAGGATCATCTCGCAGAACCGTTTGGTCGCACCCATGAAGTTGGTGGGGTTGACCGCCTTGTCCGTGGAGATCATTACAAACTTTTTCACGCCAAATTTTTCTGCTGCACGGACCACATGGTATGTGCCAAAAACGTTGTTCTTAATGGCTTCCGAGGGACAGGCCTCCATAAGAGGCACATGCTTGTGGGCGGCGGCGTGGAAGATGACCGCGGGCCGGTATTGCCTGACCACTTCATAGGTGCGCATCTTATCCCGCACAGACGCGATTTCCACGCACAGTTCCAGTTCATTTCCATAGCCCCGGATCAGCTCCTGCTGGATCTCATAGGCATTGTTCTCGTAGCTGTCCAAAATAACAAGGCGGCTCGGCTTGAACCGAGCAATTTGACGGCACAGCTCACTGCCAATGGAGCCGCCGCCGCCGGTGACCAAGACCACCTGATCTTTCAAAAAGCTGCTCACCAGATCCATGTTCAGCTGGACCGGCTCACGGCCGAGCAGATCCTCCACCTGAACATTCTTGATGTCGGCCAACTCCACTTCTCCATTGACCATCTGAAAAATGCCGGGAAGGGTGCGTATCTTGCATTTGGTCATCTTGCAAATGTCCAGTATCTCACGCTTTTCCCGCGGAGATGCCGTGGGAATTGCAAAAATGATCTGTGTAATGTGCTCTGAAGCGGCGACTTCCCGGATCCGGTCTCGGCCGCCGATAATGGCAACTCCGTTAAGCCGCTTGTTCCATTTTTCCGAATCGTCGTCAATAATGCAGCAAATTTTTCCAGAGATCCTGCCACTGCTCTCTACCTCATGTACCAAGGCACGCCCCGCGTCCCCTGCGCCGATGATCATGATGCGCTCCTGTGTCTCAGCACGCACCATCTTTTTTGCAAACAACTCATAAAACCGCAGGAAGCAGCGCATCCCTATTTGGGTCATCAACAGACAGATCAGCAGGATGAAGTATACGCTGCGGGGCATATGGACACCCAGAACAAGCCCTACCCCCAACGAGATCAGATATCCAAAGCTGACCGAAGCCACCATATTTGCCACATCATTGGCAGTTACCGTGCGCCAAAGGTAGTGGTACATCTTCCGCCACCAGAAAAAGGCGATTGTGATGACTATTTGCACAGGAAGAAAGCGCAACCATCCCTCGATTACCCACTCTGGGATGGCCGCGAAGGAAAAATCGAATCTCGCGAGCATGGCAACAACCCCGCTGCAGACCATCATCAGACAGTCCAGCACCGCGATGAGCAATATTTCATTGTGCCGCGCGAAACATTTCATTTTCATGCCCATTTTCTCCTCTTTTTTAATTTTCTGCTCTGTGCACCCGAATCGTTCTGTCCGCCACCTCAAGCTGCCAGTCCGCCAGCTCCACCGCGGCAGGCCGGTGGCTCACCGTGATGCAGGTGCGGCCAGGCAGGCGCGCGATGCGCTCCAGGACCATCTGTTCCGTTTCCACATCCAGAGCAGACGTAGCCTCATCCAACAGCAAAATTGGTGCGCCGCTGAGCACGGCCCGCGCGATGGCCAGCCGCTGCACCTGTCCCTCTGACAAGCCCGCGCCATTCTCGCCGATCTGACTGTCAAGTCCATCCGGCAACTGGGCAAGAAACTGGTCCATGGCACTGACATGGACTGCCTCATCGATCTCCTGCGCACCGGCCTTTGGGTTTCCGATCAAAAGATTGTCCCGCAGAGAACCACTGAAGAGAAAATTCCCCTGGGGCACATAGGCAAACAAGCCTCTGGTATTTCTGGAAAGTGGGATACGCTGTTCCTCCCGCTGCAAATAAAGCATGCCGCTGCCCGGCTGAAACACACCAAGCATGAGTTTAAGCAGAGTACTCTTTCCGATGCCGGACGCACCGGTGACGGCCGCAAATGCCCCCTTGGGCAGCGAGAAGGACACCTGGTGGAACACCTCTTCCTCCTCATAGGCAAAGGACATTCCCTCCGCGCCGATCTGCTCCATCCGCCCGTAGCACTCCTGCGGGTCCTTCTCCGGTTCCTCCTGGGGGTAGGTCCTGATCTGCTCCAGCTCCATCAGCCGCTCCGCCGCCGCGATCATGGCGGCATACTGGGGAATGATGCCGGACAGATTGACAAAGGGTGCCTGCAGCTGGCTGACCAGCTGGGTGACCACGGTAAGGGTGCCAAAGGTCATCTCCCCGTGCAGCAGATGAAAGGCGCACCAGACCAGCGCGGCAAAGCCGGCCATCTGATACAGCACCGCAACACCCGTATTGGCGGCCAAAGACACCCGTCTTCTGCTCCGCTGCACATCCAAACGCCGGTCCAGCAGCAGGTCGGCCCTGCGCTCCACCTCACCGGCCAGGTCCATGGCCTGGACCACCAGCAGGCGTTCCAGCGCCTCCTGCAAAAAGGAGAGCACCTTTCCCTCCGCCTGGCTGACACGCTTATTCAGATTCTTCAGTCCCCGGCGTGCAAAACCAGTGCCAACAACAGCCACCGTTCCCATAACCACAAGCACCGCAGTAAAGGCCGGGTCCATGGCGGCCAGCACCGCCACAGCGGCCACCAGGCGCACTACCATGGAAACCACACCGGGCAGCAGCGAGACCGCCGCGTCGTTCATCACGCGCACATCGTTGTTCAGCCGATTTACCAGTTCACCGCTGTGGTAGGAGGACACCTGAGCATACTCCCCCTGCAGCAGGCCGTTCAACAGTTCCCGCTTCCAGTCCCGGTCCAGTTCTGTGACCAGCCGGTCCCTCAGATAGCGGGTCAGGGCAACGCACACCAGCATGGCACAGATAATGCCAAGCTGAACCACGCAGGCACGCACAAACGCTTGCGTCTCTCCGGCCACCGCGCTGTCAATGACGCCCCTGGTCCCCAGGGCAAACAGCACACCAAACAGGGCACTTCCTGCATTGGAAGCTACCATGGCCAGCATCATTGGAATGCGGCGGCGGATCCTGCTCAGGAGCCAGAAAATTGTCTTATGCTCCTTCATCGTACCATCCTCCGCACACGCCCCAGTACGCACCTCCAAAGCCGGCGCACAGGGCGGCTGTAATTCCAGAAACGGCAGTAAAGGCGGTAGGCCGTCTCATCCACCGAATGCTCTTTCTCTCCCCGACAGAAGGCGGTGACCAGGGCGATCATCTGTCCGTGGTCAAGGCCCGGCTCCGGGTCAAACTGATTGTCCCCCATGCAGGTGTAGGTCTCCCCCGCCGCCACGATCCGGTGCAGGACAAATTGTCCGTCCTTCCGCTGATACAGGGGCAGGTCATACTTTTCCAGGCGCTCCGGCACGGGAGCCAGCACCACCGTATCCACACCCTGACGCAGCATAGGCAGCATGCTGGTGCCCCGGGGCGCGAAGCGCACCTTCTGTCCCTGGGCCAGGCACTCCCGGATCAGGGGCATCATTTCCTCCATGCGGACGTTATGCTCCAACAAGCAGATCCAGCTCCTTCAATTTTTCCACGAACCGTGCCGCGGCCTGCCGGGCCGTCTGCTCGTCCACTTCGTACTCCTCCAGCAGAGCGGTGGTCAGATCGTCCAGCTCCGCCTCCTGCTCCAGCCGCTTCCACAGGGTGCAGCCGGTCTCGTTCAGGGTGATCATCCCGTTCAGATCCACGTCCGCGCCGACGGAAAGCACCACGTGCTCCCCCGCCACCTGACGCAGGATAAAACCATCTTTCAGCCTCATTGCTGTGTCAGTCCTTTCTGCCGCCGGACATAGCCTCATAAGATACTCTGGCCGCCTGCGCTTCCATGTTGCACGCCATCCTCCACACCGGGACCTGCCCTAACAGCTTGTCCATCAGGTCCAGAAGCTGACCCGTCAGATCCGGGTCTTTGGGGCGGACAGTCTGCTCAAGCAGGGCGTGGACCGCGGCGGAGCCGCCAAAGTGCTCGATGTGGTTCTCCTCCCCCCGGCTGAGCATACAGATGCCGGCCAGAGGAACGCATTCGTTGATGTTCAGATCCGTTTTGCCGCTCCAGGGGGTGCCATAGGCGTAAAAACGCCCGTCCACCAGCCGCAGTGCGGGCTTGTCATCGTTCAGGATGCGCGCCCGGTCCGGACCGAATACCCGCTGCCAAAGAGCGGTATGGGTGGATTTTCCCGTGCCGCAGGGGGCAGAAAAGAGATAGGCCCGGCCATCCATCATCACCGCGGAGGCGTGGATCAGCATGCCATCAAAATTCAAAAGTTGCCGGTAAAAGCTGGCCCCGGTAACCAGATACTCACAGTCATCTGCGGACAAATGGGGTTGGGCTGCCTGCAGGGCCTGCCAGTCGGAGGTGATGACAATGTCCGGCTGGGCTGGCGGGCACAGGTAGGGTTGTGCCTGAGCAAGCGTGCGGCCAAAGCTGTCCATGGCCACGGTCAGGCCTGTAATGTTGTAATACTGGGTCATGCCGTAGCCTCCTTACACATATAATGCCTTCCCCTTATGTGCAGACAATATATACGTTAGTCTGGGCGTTTCCCCCTCGGAGCAAGGCCTGACCATCAGGCCTTGCTCCCAAAGAGAATGCCTTTGGGTGAAAATGCCCCCCGGCGGCATCCGCCGGGGGGCATTTGAAGTTCGATCCTATTAGGTAATGGGATCTGTCGTTCCGATGGGACGTGCAGGAAGCTCGTCGTCTCCAGGCACGATTCCAAGTCCACTTGCAGTCACAATGTCCTCCACACGGAACAGTTCAACCCGGATCGCAGGCTCTTCAAAATAATGCTTCATTTTAAAATCTCTCCTTTCGATCCGAATCAGTCCGCAAAGTAGCCGGAAGCGGTCTGCGCCAGCTTCATCAGCGCTCTGGTCACGTTGTACTCGTCCGCATCGTCGGGAACACGATTCACGTAGTCAGAGACGGTCTCGGATGCGGTGAAATCCTCCCCATCAACCGTGAAGGTGTATTCAACAACGCTGTCCCAGCACTCCTTGGCGGTCAGCACAGCCACGTCCGCATGGCTGTAGGCGTCGCCTTCGTCCTTGATCAGGTCAGCCCCTTCGACGTTGGTAACCGCATCAGTAAAGTACAGACGCAGGGTGGTCTTGTCCTTCAACAGCAGAGAGGTACCAACCACGTAAGCCATCTCGTCTTCGTCATCCTCGGTAATGGTGTTCAGCTCAACCTCCACATTGGACCAGTCGTTCACGGCAGCACCACCCAGGTCAGCGTTGGCCAGAGTGGTATCCTCCGTGAAGTAAGCCTGGGCCGCGGCGCCGTAGTTGAGCAGGTCGGCCATCATGGTCTTCAGCGTATCGCTGGAATCTTCATTATTATACATGGCCATGGCGGCCTCCATGATGGAGGTGGTCTTAGTCACGGTCTGATCGCCGTTCACCAGAGTAATGGTGATCTCGTCGCACATATCCTTGGCGGCAATGCCGTCGTAGATCAGGGTGGCGAAGGTATCATCCTCATTCGCCTTGGTAAGAGGCTTGCCGTCCACGCTCCAATCGGAAAGCTCACTGCCGTCCTGCACGGTCAAAAACACCTGCAGCGCCATAGTTTCCTTCAGGTCAACGCCGAAGCCGAAGGTAAACACCTGGCTGAATTCAGCATTCACGGTCACAGCCTCGGCGGGCATAGTGAAGGTGTAGATGCCATTGCCCTTGTCGGTCACATCAACCTCGCTGCCGCCGGCAATGGTCACGGTGATGGAGTTCAGGGAGGCGGAGCCAATGGGGGTGGTGGTCACAGTGACCAACTCACCAGCCATGGCAGTCGGCTTATCCACAGAAACGGTGCCCAGAGCATTATCATTGCTGGTGCAGGTCACGTCGCGCTTGGTGGTGTCCAGCAGCTTATAGGAGATGTTGTCCAGATAGTGCTGGGTAAATGCACTGTTTATGTTCTGCAGGTCAAACTCCAAGACACAGGGGTCCAGCTTAGTAATGGAGCTGTAATGGGTGCTCATAGCCACAGTGCCTTCATAAAGCACTTCATTGGTATCTCTGTCTGCGATCTTAACGCCCACAGACATTCCGGCAATATCCACCATCAGGTCAACGGTGTAC
>JAZSJB010000082.1:0-2049 GCA_045534105.1 Lawsonibacter sp.
GACCAGGCCTCAATGTCGCAGAACTTGACTTTCAGGTCAGCCAGGTCGCCGGAGCAGCACTCCAGCTGCCGCACGGGGATATCCAGAGAGCGGAACAGCTCCACGCTGTAGCGCCACATCTTCTCGTACCAGTTCATGGAGTCCTCGGGCTTGCAGACCACCACCATCTCCTGCTTCTCGAACTGATGGATGCGGTACACGCCGCGCTCCTCAATGCCGTGAGCGCCCTTCTCCTTGCGGAAGCAGGGGGAGTAGGAGGTCAGGGTCTGGGGCAGGTTGGCCTCGGGGATGATCTGGTCAATGAACTTGCCGATCATGGAGTGCTCGGAGGTACCGATCAGGTACAGGTCCTCCCCCTCGATCTTGTACATCATGGCGTCCATCTCGGTCTGGGACATGACGCCTTCCACCACGTTGCCGTGGATCATGAAGGGGGGGATGCAGTAGATGAAGCCCTTTTCGATCATAAAGTCCCGGGCGTAGGCCAGAATGCCGGAGTGCAGCCGGGCGATATCGCCCATGAGATAGTAGAAGCCGTTGCCGGAAACTCGGCCGGCGCTGTCCATGTCGATGCCATTGAAGGATTCCATGATTTCGGTGTGATAGGGCACCTCGAAATCAGGGGTCAACGGCTCGCCAAAGCGTTCCACCTCCACGTTGAACTCATCGCTGGCGCCGATGGGGACGGAGGGGTCGATAATGTTGGGGATGGACAGCATAATTTTGCGGATCTTTTCCGCCAGTTCCGTCTCCTTGGCCTCCAGAGCGGCCAGTTCGTCGGCATTGGCCTTGACCTGAGCCTTGACCGCCTCAGCCTCAGCCAGCTTGGAGGGGTCCTTCTTGGCCTGGCCCATGAGCATACCAACCTGCTTGGAAAGACTGTTGCGGGCGGAGCGCAACTCGTTTGCCCGGGTCATGGCGGCGCGGTTTTCCTCGTCCAGGGCCAGCACCTCGTCCACCAGGGGCAGCTTGGCGTCCTGGAACTTCTTCTTGATATTTTCCTTTACCACATCGGGGTTTTCCCGAATAAATTTAATGTCGAGCATTTTCTGATTCTCCCTTAAAAGTTTCTATATTCCAATAAAAAGCCGTTAAAACAGCAAATTATAGATGGATTTGTACTGTTGGGCCGGGGTGCGATAGTCGGGATCCACCAGAGGGGCATCCGGCAGTGCGTGCTCCAGATTCGTCCGCTCAAATTCCCGGATCAGTGCCCGGGCGGAAGCGTAGCGGCCCTGGAAATACTCCCGCTCAATGCGCCACAGCCAGTCCAGAGCCAGGACAGTCTTTTCCTGCTCGGCCTGTTGAGCCGCAGCGGTTTCCACCTGTTCCTCCAGAGCGGAGAGCTGTTCTTTCAGCTCGTTATTTTCGTCCAGCAGCTCCCGGTTGCGTTCGATGGCGTTCTGGGTGGTTTGCATGGCAGACATGGACTGCTGCAGGCCGTCAATGACCTGCTGATCGTTGCGGCGCTGCTGCATGAAGTAGGACAGGAGCAGCAGCAGGAACGCCGCGGAGAACAGGATGAGCAGATAACTCAGCAGGTGGGGGCGCTCCCTTTTCTGGGGGGCGGGCTGTTTTTCTTCCGGAGTCACTGGGAGGTCCCTCCCTTCACCTGTTCCAGGGCGTCAAGCAGGGCGTCCAGATCACCGATGTCGTAGTATTCCAACTCGATTTTTCCCTTGTTCCCCTTGTCCACGATGCGGACCTTGCGCCCAAAGCGGGAAGAGAGGGTTTTCTCTGCTTCCGCCAGATAGATGGAAATGCCGGGTGAAAGGGAGTCTGAATCCTTGGGGGGCTTGGTCGTTTTTTGCAGCGCCTTGATAAGGGCCTCTGTCTGCCGCACAGACAGGTTTTGGGTAGCTGTCTGCTGGGCGGCCTGGATCAAGTCGGAGGCCAAGCGGTCTTAGGAAGACAACATATTAGGACAACTCCTTGGCTCACAGAACGACATGGCTACGATCCGACTTCGTTTTTTGCAGCGCCTTGATAAGGGCCTCTGTCTGCCGCACAGACAGGTTTTGGGTAGCTGTCTGCTGGGCGGCCTGGATC
>JAZSJB010000090.1:0-5845 GCA_045534105.1 Lawsonibacter sp.
GTTCTATGCCCTGCCCCAGTCCCCCCAGCAGTACAAGCAGCTGCTGATGCTGTCCGGCTTTGACCGTTATTTCCAGATCGCCCGCTGCTTCCGTGACGAGGATTTGCGCGCGGACCGTCAGCCCGAGTTTACCCAGATCGACCTGGAGATGTCCTTCATCAACGAGGACGACATCATGGGTATTCAGGAGGGCTTCATGAAGCGAGTCTTTAAGGAAGTGCTGGACGTGGACGTGCAGACTCCCTTCCTGCGTATGCCTTATCGCGAGGCTATGGACCGCTTCGGCTCGGACAAGCCCGACCTGCGCTTCGGCTTTGAGCTGAAGGATATTTCCGACATCGTGAAGGACTGCGGCTTCGGCGTGTTCTCCGGCCCGGTGGCCGAGGGCGGCTCTGTGCGCCTGATTAACATCGAGGGCGGCGCGGCTGCCTTCCCCCGCAAGAAGATCGACAAGCTGGTGGACTTTGTCAAGACCTACCGGACCATGGGTCTGGCCTGGGCCCGCCTGATTGACGGCGGCGTGACCAGTTCCTACTCCAAGTTCCTCACCGACGAGGAGAACGCCGCCATTCTGGAGCGTGCCGGTGCCAAGGACGGCGACCTGGTGCTCATCGTGGGTGACGCAAAGAACGAGGTTGTCTTTGCCTCTCTGGGCGCCCTGCGCTGCGAAGTGGCCAAGCAGATGGACATCATCGATCCCATGGACTTCAAGTTCCTGTGGGTCACCGAGTTCCCCATGTTCGAGTACTCCGAGGAGGAGGGCCGCTATCAGGCCATGCACCACCCCTTCACCGCCCCCATGGTGGAGGACGAGGATAAGATCCTGTCCGACAAGGCGAACTGCCGCGCCCGTGCCTACGACATCGTACTCAACGGCACCGAGTTGGGCGGCGGCTCCATCCGTATCAACACCCCTGAGATGCAGGAGAAGGCCTTCCAGGCTCTGGGCATCTCCGACGAGGACATTCAGGAGCGCTTTGGCCATCTGGTCAACGCCTTCAAGTACGGCGCGCCTCCCCACGGCGGTCTGGCCTACGGTCTGGATCGACTGTGCATGCTTATGGCTGGCGCTACCTCCATCCGCGATGTGATCGCCTTCCCCAAGGTACAGAACGCCTCCGACCTGATGATGGCCTGCCCGGACGTGGTGGACCAGAAGCAGTTGGATGATCTGTGCATCGCCTGCACCAAGACCGAAGAGGAATAAGGATAAAAGAAAGCAGCGCACCCAATGGGTGCGCTGCTTTTGTGTGGAGAGGGTATTTTGCCCTGCGGGGTGGGGAGGAGTTGTTCCGCCCCCGGGCGGGTGGAGCTATTTCGCCCTGCGGGGCGACCTACTTTGCCCATGTCGGCAAAGTAGGCATGGCCCAGGCCACCCTCTCTTGGCCCTGCGGGCCAATTCACCTTGAAACGCCACCGGGGTTTGAGTGAGATGAGATTGGCCGCTTCGCGCCTGCATCTCATACACTCTGCACCCCGGACCCCAGAGGAAACGGCTCGTCTGCGCAGGATGTTCCTTGCGTTCGGCGCTATGGTAACAGGACTGTGCCAGCGTCGATTTGGCTGCCGCCCCTCGGTTATACAATCGGTTTTTCTTCCTGTCGAGCAGAGCGCCTTGTGCACTGCGACTTCCGTTCCCGCTCAATAGTCGCTACAACTCAGGCGCAGAAATTAGAACGCACAAATCCGCCTGATTTTGATGGCAGCAGGGGCAGGGTGCCCCGGAAGAAAAGGTGCAGACCACTCAAATTTTGCGCGCCGGAATCATTCGACGAACCAAGGGGACCGCCCCGGGGTACTTAGGGGCCGAGGCCCCTAAGCTGATTTTTCGTCCATTTTGTTCAGCGACAAAATGGACCCGCCGCCGGAGCGGCGGAACCGCCCCTACTTTTTGGGGTAAGGCTCTTTTATATCTGTACGCCCAAGCAGATAATCAACGCTGGTTTTGTGTATTTTTGCAAGTTTAATCAAAATTTCCGGTGGAATGGTTCGTGCTCCGGTTTCATAATTGCTATATGTCTGTTGGGAGCAACTTAATGCTTCTGCTATCTGTCGTTGAGATAAATCGGCATCTTCACGCAAATCTTTAATTCGCTGATACATCTTTATCACCTCAACGCTAATATAGCCCACAACAATTTGTTGTATTGTTTTTTACAACAGTTTGTTGTAGTATTGACTTGAGGTGATACAAATGTTCAAAGGCCCAAAGAAAATCGTTTCGCTCGGTTTACCGGAAGAATGTTATAATCAAATCAAAGAATTGGCAGAGGATAATTACCGCACCGTGCCAAGTTACATCCGTATGATCGTTTACAACTATCTGCGCCGTCTTGAGCGACCCGACACCAAACGGGATGAATGGTGGGTCGTAAAATAAGCTGAAACACAGCCCCGGAGGGAACTTCCTCCGGGGCTGCGTGCGTTTCTTATTCCTGTGCGGGGGCTGCACCCTGCCCGCCTCCGGGCTTGCGGTGGCGGCGGTGGCGGTGACGGTTCCGGTTGGGCTTCTTGTCACCCTCCGCCTTCTGCTCGCCTGTGGGCTGATGGGCAGGGGCTGGCTTCTTCTCCTCCGGCTTGGACTGAGGAGCTTTCTTCTGTCCCTCGCCCTCCGGTCTGGGACCACGGCCACGGCCGCGATTACGGCGGCGGCGGTGGTGCTCCTCCTGCTCCTGCACGAGCTTGTCCTGTTCCGGCTCTTCATGGCTGAGGACCTGTGCCAGTGCGGCGGACAGCCGGTCCTCCGGCTGGCGCTGAGGCGGTTGCTGCACTTCCTCCACCCTGCGCAGCTTGGCCAGCTGCTCTGGAGAGGGGGGTACATAGCCCTCTGGCCGCTTTCCTTTTCCGCTGCGTACCACGCAGACCTCGCAGTTATGATAGCATTTGGGCGTTTCCGGGTCATCCTCCAGCCGGACGTTGACCTTCTCCCGCAAAAGATTGACGGAAGAGACGGTGCCTACGCCGTCCGGGGTCTCCACAAAGGAGTCCATCTTGGGGGCGCGCTTGACCAGATCCTCGTAAGCGTCCTGCTCGTACTTCAGGCAGCACATAAGCCGCCCACAGGTGCCGGAGATTTTGGTGGGGTTGAGAGAAAGATTCTGGGTCTTGGCCATTTTGATGGAGACCGGCTGGAACTCATCCAGAAACTGAGAGCAGCAGAAGGGCCGCCCGCAGATGCCCAGGCCGCCCAGCATCCGGGCCTCGTCCCGCACGCCGATCTGGCGCAGCTCGATCCGGGCATGGATGGCACCGGCCAGATCCTTGACCAGGGCACGGAAGTCCACACGTCCCTCCGAGGTGAAGAAAAAGACCACCTTGTTGCCCTCAAAGCTGTACTGAGCTTCCACCAGCTTCATGTCCAGCTGGTGCTGGGCGATCTTTTCCTGGCAGATGGCGAAGGCCTTGGCCTCCTTCTCCTTGTTGCGCTCCGCGGCCTTGTAATCCTCTGCTGTGGCGGCACGGACCACCGGGCGCAGGGGGGCCAGCAGCTCCATCTCATCCACCATGGAGTTCCCCTTGACGCATTCGCCAAGCTCCATGCCGCGGCTGGTCTCCACAATGACCCCCTGGCCCGGCTCAAAGGTCAGGCCATTGGGGGAAAAATAATATTCTTTTCCTCCGCTTTTAAAGCGGACTGAAATGATCTGTGTCATATCAAAGATCCTCCGAGGGTATAAATTGCTTGCTTATTCGGCGCCGCATGCGGCACACAGCCAACCGGCCAGCGGGCCGGGGCCTACGTTCAGACCGGCCGCCTGGCGCAGCTGCTCTGACAGCCGGATGGCGCTCAACACCCGGCGGCGGTCCCGGGCAGCGGGCAGCAGGGCAGTAAAGCGGGCGGTCATATGCTGAGTCAGGGTGATAAACTGCTGTCTGTCCCACTTCTCCATGCGCGCACAATGCTCCATCAGTTCCCGCTCTTTTCCCTCAAGCCAAAGGCCGCACAATGTATGAGCAAGGGAAATCAGTTCCCCATCCTCCTCCATCAGGTCCTGAGATTCTGGGATCAGGGAAAGTGTCTCACATCGGGACCGGACCGTGGTCAAAAGACCGCCCGGATTTTCCGCAATAAGGATGAACGACGCGTAGGCCGGCCCCTCCTCCAGCAGTTTAAGCATGGCATTCTGGGCACTGTCCCTCATCCCATCGGCCTGCTCCAGTATATAGACCTTTCGGGGTGCCTCATTGGGACGGATATGGGCATCCGCACGAAGCTGGCGCACCTGATCTACCGTGATCTGCTTACCCTCTTCCTCGGGGGTAACAACAACAATATCCGGGTGGATCCCCCCAAGGGTCTTTTTACAGGCGGGGCAGCTGCCACAGGGCTTTGTTCCCGCTGCGGAGCACACCATGGCCCGGGACAGAATGGCGGCAAGTGTATGCCTGCCGCTGCCGGCGGGACCGGACAGGATGAATGCGTGACTCAGGGTTCCGCCGGACAGGCGGGGCAAAAGCTGCGCTTTCAGGACGCGGTTGCCCCCAAGGCTGGACAGCGGCATGGCTTACACCCGCTGAAACTGTTCCACATCCACCACAAAGATGGTGGCGCCGCCCACATTGACCTCCACAGGCATACCTGCGGGAAAGTCCCGGTTGACGCCGGAGGAGGTGGAGATGATCTGCTTGCGGCTGTGGCAGTGCTGCTTGATGATTTCGATCACTTCGGACACTTTTTCCTCGTCCACACCAACCATCAGGGTAATATTCTTGGCCATGAGAAAGCCGCCCGTGGTGGCAAGTCGGGTGCTGGAAAACCCACTTTTGGTCAGACTGCGGGTAACGGACCCGGCATCATCGCTGTTAATGATGGCAAAAACCAGCTTCATATACAACACTCCTTTTCGCCCCCGCGGGGTCGCAGATCAGGCCGGAAATCAGGACAACGTCCCTAATATTACTATTATATCCTATCTTCTGCAAATAGGAAAGAAGTTTTTCTTGGTTTCTCTGTAAAAAATACGGCGAGAGGGAAACCCTCTCGCCGTATATGGCATTTACCTGTTATCTGTGCTCGCCGGGGGAATAGACCACTACGGTACGACGGTTGGGCTCGGTACCCGTGGAGTAGGTGGTCACATCGGGATACTCCTGCAGAGCGCTGTGGATCACGTGGCGCTCGTAGGCGTTCATAGCCTCCAGCGTGACATTCTTACGGTACTTGACCACCTTGCCTGCTACCTTGACGGCCAGACGCTGCAGAGCTTCTTCCCGCTTAGCACGGTAGCCCTCGGCATCGATATGGATGCGCACGCGCTTGGACTGGCTGTGGTTGACAGCATAGTTGGTCAGCTGCTGGATGGCATCCAGCGTCTCACCTCTGCGGCCAATGATGGCACCCAGATTCTCGCCCTGAAGAATGACCTGATAGCCGTTTTCCGCCACCGAGATCTCGGGGGTGGCGTTCACCTCCAGATGGGCCATCAGACCGGTCAGGAACTCACAGATCCGCTGGGCCTTGGCGTCATCGGCGGGGACGGGGGCAGCGGCAGGCTTTTCCTGGGCGATGATGACCTCATCCCCGGGCTGCAGCTGAGGCTCCTGCTTCTTTTCCACCTTGGGTGCGGCGGGTTCTGCCTTGGGCGCGGGAACGGGAGTTTCCTCCTCCCCCTCCACCTCATAGCTCACACGAACCCTGGCGGGGTTGCTGCCGAAACCCAGGAAGCCATTTTTCGGGCGCTGAAGCACTTCCACAGACACATCGTCCCGGTCCAGCCCCAGCTGGAACAGGGCAGCGGCAATGGCATCCTCTTCAGAACGGCCGGTGGTTTCGATCCACTTCATCATGATCAGACACTCTCCTTGTCATCGTTGGTCGTTTCAGGAGCGGTCTCTTCCTTCTTGG
>JAZSJB010000028.1:0-4304 GCA_045534105.1 Lawsonibacter sp.
GGGTACGATCCCGCTTCCTGGGCACCGCCCCCACCGTTATGAGCAAGCGCAAGCTCCGCGCGCTGGGGGGGGGGGGCAAGGTCTCCGGCTGGGACGATCCCCGTATGCCCACCCTGTGCGGTCTGCGCCGCCGTGGCTACACTCCCGCCGCCATTCGCAATTTCTGCGACCGCATTGGCGTAGCCAAGAACCCCTCCACTGTGGAGTACGGTTTCCTGGAGCACTGCCTGCGGGAGGACCTGAACGACCACGCCAAGCGTGTCATGGCTGTGCTTCGCCCGGTAAAGTTGACCATCACCAACTATCCCGAGGGTCAGGTGGAGTACTGCGAGGTCGAGAATAACCCCAACGACCCCGAGGCCGGTTCCCGTCAGGTCTCCTTCTCCAAGCACCTGTTTGTGGAAGCAGACGACTTTTTGGAGGTCCCTGTTCCCAAGTATAAGCGCCTGTTCCCCAACGGCCCGGAGTGCCGCCTGAAGGGCGCCTACCTCATCACCTGCACCGGCTGTGTCAAGGACGAGAACGGCAACGTGGTGGAGATTCTGGCCACCTATGACCCCGAGTCCAAGGGCGGCAACCCCGCTGACGGCCGCAAGGTGAAGGGCGCCACCATCCACTGGGTGGATGCAGCCACCGCCGTGGATGCCCAGGTGCGCCTGTACGACAACCTGTTCTCTGACGCAGACCCTGACGGCGGCGACAAGGACTTTCTGGACTGCCTGAATCCCGGCTCTCTGGAAGTGCTCAGCAACTGCAAGCTGGAGGCCAGCCTGTCTGAGACAGCTGCCGCTGACCGCTTCCAGTTCCTGCGTCTGGGCTACTTCTGTGCCGACAAGGACTCCAAGCCCGGCGCACTGGTATTCAACCGCGCCGTCAGCCTGAAGGAAAGCTTCAAGAAATAACTCAAAAGGCGCACACGAATGTGTGCGCCTTTTTCTCAGGAGAGAGTATCATGTTCAACTTTAAAAACGACTATTCCGAGGGCTGCCACCCCCGCATTCTGGAGGCACTGACCCGCACCAATTTGGAACAGACCGTGGGCTACGGTCTGGACGAACACTGCGCCAATGCCGCCGCCCTCATCAAAAAGACCGTTGGCTGTGAAAGCGCTGATGTTCACTTTCTTGTAGGCGGTACCCAGACCAACTTGACCGCTATCTCCGCCTTTCTGCGCCCTCACCACTGCGTGCTGGCGGCGGCCACCGGCCATGTAAACGTCCATGAGACAGGCGCCATCGAAGCCACCGGACACAAAGTGGTCACCCGCCCCACCCCGGACGGAAAACTGACGGCCGCCCTGGTGCAGGAAATGGTGAACGAACACACCGACGAGCACATGGTCAAGCCGGGCCTTGTCTACATCTCCCAGTCCACAGAGCTGGGTACTGTGTATACCAAAAGCGAACTGGAAGCCCTCCAGTCCTGCTGCAGGAAAAACGGTCTGCTGTTCTACATTGACGGTGCCCGCCTTGCCTGCGCACTCACTTCCAACGCCTGCGATGTAGCCCTGTCCGACCTGCCGGAGCTTTGTGACGCTTTCTACATCGGCGGCACAAAAAACGGCATGCTCTTTGGCGAGGCTCTGGTCATTGTCAACCATGCTGTGAAAGAGGAGTTCCGTTTCCTTATCAAGCAGCGAGGCGGCATGCTGGCCAAGGGTCGCCTGCTGGGCATCCAGTTTGAAGAATCGTTCCGGGACGAACTGTATTTTGAACTGGGCCACCATGCAAATCTTCTTGCTCAGCAATTACAGGCGGGTCTGGAAGAAAAGGGCTACCCCCTACTTCAGCGCTCCCCCACCAACCAGGTATTTCCCATCCTGACACCGGAGCAATACGAGCATTTCTCCTCCATCGCCCTGTTTGAGACCTGGTCCCCCCTGCCCGATGGCCGCAAAGCAATTCGGCTTGTCACCTCTTGGGCTACAACGCAGGAGCATATTGATGCGTTCTTAAACCAAATTTAAACCTACCTCGCGCCGCCGGAGTACCGGCGGCGCGTTTGTTTGCACTGTTATTCGCCCAGCAGTTCTCTCAGCCTCCCCACCGCCCGGCGCTCTATGCGGGACACCTGCACCTGGGATACGCCGATAATCCGGGCCGTTCGGCTTTGGGTCAGCCCCTTGTAATAGCGCAGGAGCAGCACCTGCTGCTCCTGCCCCGGCAGCTGGCGCAGCGCCTGGCGCAGCACCACCTGCTCCACCACCTGTTCCTCCATCCCCCCGGTACCCAGCATACTTTCCAGGGTCATGCCGTCTCCCGTCTCCATCTGCAGGGAGGCCACAGGCTCCACAGCAGTCTGCGCGGCGGCGATCTCCTCCGGTTCCAACCCTGTTTCTTCCGAAATCTCAGACAGGGTAGGCTCCCGGTTCAGTCTGCTTTGCAGTCGGGTTTGTGCCATACGGATGGCGGCGGCCCGCTCCTTGACTCCACGGCTGACTTTCACCGTTCCATCATCCCGCAAAAAGCGGCGGATCTCCCCGGCGATCTTGGGCACGGCATAGGTAGAAAATTGGGTACCGAAGTCTGGGTCATAGCCGCGCACTGCCTTGAGAAAGCCGAGACAGGCCAACTGGTACAGGTCATCCGGGTCCACTCCCCGCCCGTAGTAACGGCGCACAATGGACCAGATCAGTCCGGCATTCTCCTGCAGCACCTGCTCGCAGGCCCGGTTATCCCCCTCCCGGGCGGCCTGCAAAAGCTCCGGCGCAGACAGTGTTCCACTCATCTTGCCCCCGTCCTGCGGGAGATGCGCCGGCGCATGGTAACGGTCGTCCCTTTGCCCGGCGTGGAACGCAGACGCAGCTTGTCCATAAAACTTTCCATAATGGTAAAGCCCATACCCGCGCGCTCCTCGCCCCCGGTGGTGTACATAGGCTGTCGGGCCTGTTCCACATCCGGAATACCCACTCCCCAGTCCCGTACCACGATCTCTACGCTGTTGTCCTCGTACAGCCGCAGCTTCATGGACACCTTGCCGATGGTGTCCGGATAGGCGTGGACAATGGCGTTGGTCACCGCCTCACTGACGGCAGTCTTGATGTCATTGACCTCATCTAGGGTTGGGTCCAGCTGGGCGGCAAAGCAGGCGGCCACGGTGCGTGCAAAGCCCTCGTTGGCTGACCGGCTGGGAAAATCCACGGATATGTAGTTGTCCGGTTTTGTTCTCATATGTAAACCATCCTTCCTTTACAAAAAAGTAATGATGCGATGCAAACCGGCGGCACGAAAGACCCGCTGTGCCTGCTGGGGCACGTTGGTCACCGACATGCTCCCCTGCAGCTGTACCATGCGCCGGTGTGCCCGCAGCAGCACCGCGATGCCTGAACTGTCCATAAAGGTCACTCCCCCCATGTCGATGGTCAGCCGCCGGGGCAGTTCCCGCTCCATGCGCCGGTCCAGTTCCTCCATCACCTGCTTGGCCCCGTGGTGGTCCAATTCACCGGTCAGGGCGGCGGTAAGTTCCCGCTGGGTGCTCATACAGCTTACTGCCATGCTTGTCCCTCCTGTACTTGTTTTCTGCTCCGATTATAAAACAACACCTGTGTCATATTTGGACGCTTTCAGGCCAAACAGCTGTTAGAAAAGAAAAAACTTGCGCACAGCCTGTTTTCCTGTATAATGCAAGAGAAACGATTCAATGGAGGGTCTGACCCATGATACGAAAAGCCACCCTAACCGACCTGAAGGCAGTCCTGGAAATCTACCGTGCCGCCCGGTCCTTTATGGCCGCCAACGGAAACCCCACCCAGTGGGGAAGCACCTACCCCGCTCCGGAGCTTCTGGATGAGGACATCCGCCTTGGCCGCCTGTATGTGGACACCCGGAACGAGCGTGTATGCGGCGCATTTATGTTTGTTATAGGGGATGACCCTACCTACGCCCGCATTGAGGACGGCGCGTGGCTGGACAATTCTGCCTATGGTGTCATCCATCGTGTGGCAAGCGACGGCACGGTACCCGGCGTAATGCGCCGGTGTGTGGCCTTTTGCCGCAGCCGACACCCCCATCTGCGCATTGACACCCACGCGGACAATCTCGTCATGCAGGCGCTTTTGGCTGCCGAGGGATTTACCCGCTGCGGTATCATCTATGTAGAAGACGGCTCTCCCCGCATTGCATACGAATTGCTTGCAGAACAATAAAAACGCGCGTCAGCCAAATGGCTGTGCATCTGGTAAGATAAAAGTAGACACTCACGAAAAGCGTGAGTGTCTACTTTTTCGTATCTGTTAAAATAAGAGCGGAGGTGAAATCATGGGAAAGAAAGGGCAATCGCATCGCAAATGGAGCAAAGAAGAAAAA
>JAZSJB010000018.1:0-6231 GCA_045534105.1 Lawsonibacter sp.
GTATTCCTCGTGGGAGCGGTCGATACCCGCGAAGGTGGTGTACTCGGGCAGCCACTGCAGTTCCACGGTCCGAGTTTCACCATGACGGTTCTTGGCGATGATACACTCGGCCAGATTGTGGTTTTCTGTGTCCTTTTCGTAGTAGCCCTCGCGGTAGAGGAACATAACGATGTCCGCGTCCTGCTCGATGGCACCCGATTCACGCAGGTCGGATAGCATGGGACGTTTATCGCTGCGGCTTTCGTTGGCACGGGACAGCTGGGACAGGCTCAGCACAGGTACGTTCAGTTCCTTGGCCATGATCTTCAGGGCACGGGAGATATCGGACACCACCTGCTGGCGGGTTTCGCCGGAATAGGAGCGGCCGCCGGCGGACTGCATCAACTGCAGGTAATCGATGACAACAAGACCCAGATCCTCTACTCTGCGGCACTTGGCGTTCATGTCCGCCACGGACAGGGAGGGGTCGTCGTCGATGAGAATACGGGTCTGATTCAGCGCGGCGGCGGCGGCAGCCACCTTGGTCCAGTCGTCCTCGTTGAGCTTGCCGGTGACCAGCTTTTTATTGTCAACAAAGGACTCGGTGGAAATCAGGCGCATGGCCAGCTGTTCCCGGCTCATTTCCAGAGAGAAGAAGACCACGCTCTTGCCGGAATACTTGCCCGCATGGAGCAGGATATTCAAGGCCATGGAGGTCTTGCCCATACCGGGGCGGGCGGCCAGCAGAATAAGGTCGGACTTATTCAGACCCGAGATGGCCCGGTCCACATCGGAAAGACCGGTGGACAGGCCGGGGACGGCGCTGTCACTGGCGGCCAATTCGTTAAGCCGGTCGTATACATTGAGGATGACGGAGGAGATAGGGGTCAGTCCCCGGGCGGCGCGGCCCTGACGCAGGGCAAAAATCTTCTGCTCGGCCACTTCAAGCACATCGTGTCCGGTGCCGGTCCCCTCCTGCACAAGGGAGCTGACTTCGCCCGCGGTCTCTGCTACACGGCGCAGCAGGGCCTTATCCCGCACGATTTCTACATATTCGGACACATTGGCTGCGGTGGGGGTGGTATCCATGAGTTGGAGAATGTAATTGCGGGAGTTGTTTTCATCGTATACTCCGTGCTGACGCATATGCTCCAGCACTGTCACCGGGTCAATGGTGGCGGAAAAGCTGAACATGGAATAGATGCTTTCGTAGATATCCCGGTTCTGACGCAGATAGAAATCCTCCGGACGCAGGTGCTCGATGACCTGGGGGACACAGCGCGCGTCGATGAGCATGGAGCCAAGAACGGCCTGCTCTGCCTCTACACTGTGGGGCATTTGCCGCAGCAGCAGCTCTTCATTCTGCATTGTCACAGCCTCCTTTTGAGATATGAAAAAACATCTCATATCTCATGTTTCTTTTTAGGCCTCTACCACCATCACGTTCACGATGCCAATAACCTCATAGCCCAGCTTGGCCCTGATCTTGTAGCTGCCGCAGGCTTTGATAGGCTCGTCCAGCACCAGTTTGGCCTTGGCGATGTTCAGGCCGAACTGGGCGTTCAGGGCTTCGGAAATTTCCTTGGAGGTGACGGCGCCGAACAGGCGGCCGCCTTCCCCTGCCTTGGCTGCCACCTTGACGGTGACGGTCTCCAGCTTTTTGGACAGGGCCTCAGCCTCAGCCTTTTCGGCGGCCTCCTGGGCCTTGCGGGCCTTCTCCTGCTGCTTCATGGCATTCACGTTTTCGGGGGTTGCAAGGACAGCCAGTTTCTTGGCCAAAAGGAAGTTGCGGGCGTACCCGTCGGAAACGTCCACCAGCTGGCCCTTCTTGCCCTGTCCCTTTACGTCCTGCTGCAAAATTACTTTCATGATGATATCCTCCGTTTTTAGAGTTTGAAGATGGTTAGTGAAGAAAAACCGGGGTTAGTCTTCCAGATAACGGTCGATGGCGGCCTCCAGCTCGCGGGTGACTTCTTCGGTGGTTTTGCCGGAAACCTGACCGCCGGCAGCCGCTGCGTTTCCGCCCCCGCCCAGCGACTCCAGAATGACCTGGACATTTACCTTATCCAAGATGGAACGGGCGGAAAGGGCAACCTTGTCCCCGTCGGGGAACAGAACAAAGGAAGCGCCGATGCCCATGATATTCAGCAGCTCGTCGGCAGCCTGGGCGGCAGTGACCCGCCCAACAGTTCGGTCAGACACTGCGATGGCGATGCCGGGCTTGTAGACTTTGGCGTTCTGAATCAGGGCGTACTTGTTTACGGTATCCTCAAAATCGTTCTGGAAAAGCTTTTTCACCTCTCCGGTGTCGGCTCCGGAGCGGCGCAGGAAGGCTGCGGCCTCAAAGGTGCGGCCGCCGGTGCGCAGGGTGAAATTCTTGGTGTCCAGCACGATGCCGGCCAACAGGGCATCCGCCTCGGTGCGCAGCAGGTCCGCGGGGTCCAGAATATACTGGGCCAGTTCCGCAACCAGTTCGCAGGCGGAGGAGGCATAGGGCTCGTGGTAGTTCAGAGCCGCACCTTCGATATACGTGGCGGCCCGGCGGTGGTGGTCGATGACGGCGACCCGGTTGCAGGACTCCAGCAGCTCCGGGGCCTGCACCTGCTCGGGACGGTTGGTGTCCACCACCACCAGCAGGGTGCGTGAGTCGGCAACCACCAGAGCTTCCTGAGGGACGATGAAGCAGTTGTTGTATTCCGGAAGCTCGCTGAGTTTGTCGGCCATTGCCTTGGAGGGGTGGTTGCCAAGCTCCTTGATAATGTGTGCGGGGACACCCAGCTTACGGGCGATAGCGCACACACCGGCGGCAGCGCCGCAGCAGTCCAGGTCGGGGGATTTATGGCCCATGACCAAGACCTGGGAGGAGTCAGCAATGAGAGAGGACAGGGCATTGGACATGACCCGGCTTTTGACCTTGGTGCGCTTTTCAGCCTCGGTGGAGCGGCCTCCGTAAAACTCGAAGTTGAAGCGGTTGCGGATGACAGCCTGATCGCCGCCCCGGGACAGGGCCATGTCAATGGAAAGGTTGGCGAACTGCATCAGCTCCTGGAAACTTTCCGCATCCTTGCCCACACCGATGGACAGGGTGGCGGCGATGCCGTTGGGGTTGACTACCTCGTGTACCAGGTCCAGAATTTCGAATTTCTTCTCCAGGAAGGCGGGCAGATGCTGCTCCTGGAAGATAAACAGGTAGCGGTCACGCTCCAGACGGCGCAGCAGGCCGTTGGCCGGGGCGCTCCAGGCATCCAGCCGGTCATTGATCTCGCTGAGCAGGAAGGAACGCTGGTTTTCATTGAGGTTCTTCATCAGATCCTCGTAATTGTCCAGCAGAAGCACTGCCGCGATGGGCTTGGTGGCCTGCAGGTGATCCCGGCACAGGGAGTAATCGGTCACGTCCACCCAGTAGGTGGTGGCCAGCAGGCCGCTGCCTTTTTCACCGGTGCGTACCAGATGACCGAAGACCAGAAAACGGCGTTCGCCCAGGGTTACCTCTCCGGGACACTCGTTCTTGCCCTCCATAAGCCAGCGGGTGTCAAAGCCGGGTACGGAAGAGGATAGCTTGGAATCGAACATGTGCTCCCGCTCGCCGGTCAGCTGGAGGAAGCGCTCGTTGCTCCAGATGACCTCGTCCCGTTCCGGACGGAAGATGAGCATGGGCAGGGGAGAGTTGACCATGCTGTCCTTGGTGGCCACATCCACGCTTCCGGTCAGCGCATCGATGTATTTGCTGATCTCTCGCTTGCGGCGGCGTTCGCTGCGGCGGAAGTAGACAAACAGGAGCAGGATGGCCGTGCCCTCGCCCAGGGCCAGAAACGGGTCAAAAAACACCGCTGCCAGAGCGAAGAGCATCAGGCAGAAAAAGTACAGTCGAAAACTGGGCTCCAGAAGGTGGGATAACTTCTTATTCACATGGAGGTCCCCCTTTCTATAACAAGACATATTATTATAACAAATTCATTTTGTGAATACAAGTCCTGCGGAACGGAGAGAGGAATAAATTGGGGCTATGCGTCTCAGTGCCAAAGAAAACGCCCGCCTTTTGTCGGCGGGCGTGAGAGATTATTGGGGGGTGATGGACCGGACAGTGAGGGTGTTGCCGGCTACGGTGAAGCGGATGTTGAAGCCGGCAAAGCCCATGCCGTATTCCCGTTCCGGGTCGTTCTGATAGGAGGGCCTTGGGTCCTGAGCCAGCACCCCCAGCAGGGCGGATTTTCGGTCGGCGGGGAAGTGGGCCAGAAGTTGTTCCGGGCACTCCACATGCAAGGTGGCCTCCTTGGGCGCACTGGCAAAGCCGCCTACGGCTTCTGTTTTGCAGTCGGCATAGGGCAGATAGGGCTTGATATCATAGATGGGCGTACCATCCAGCAGGTCGGCACCGGTTACATGAATGACCGGGCCCAGCTCCGGGTGCTGTTCCACCCGGGCCAGCCGCACACAGGATAAGCCGATGGGGTTGGGGCGGAAGGGGGAGCGGGTGGCAAAAACCCCCATACGCTCGTTGCCGCCCAGACGGGGCGGGCGCACCGTGGGCGACCAGTCCTCCCGTACGGCCTTGGAAAACTGCCAGATGAGCCACAGGTGAGAGAAACCCTCCAGACCCCGTAGGGCGTCCGGGTTGCGAAACTCCGGTTCAAACACGATGGAGGCTTTCAGTTCATCCACCAGACCACTCTGGCGGGGGATGCCGAATTTTTCAGAAAAGTCACTGCGGATATGGGCAATGATCTTAAGTTGGGACAGCTCGCTCATGGCGCGGCCTCCTTGTTACCAGATGTATGGGATCAGCCGATACCTCACCCGGGCCATATAGTCGGCGTAGCCCTTCAGCTGTGCTTCCAGCACCTGCTCCTCGTTGCGGATACGCTTTGCCATGAGGAGGGGGTAGACCAGAAAGATCACAAAGGACACCCACGAGCCCAGCGCCAGCGGCATGGACAAAAACAAGATCACCGTGGCCGCGTACATGGGATGCCGGACGATGGCGTACAGCCCGCTGTCCACCACCTGCTGCCCCTCCTGTACCTGAATGGTGCGGGACAGCCAGGTGTTTTCCCGCAACACCTCGGCGTACAGTACATAAGCCATCAGAAAAACCACTGCGGCGCAGGGGGGCAGCCAGCCTGGTAATTCCGACCAGCCGAAACGGAAATCCAGCCCTGCAGCCACAAAGCCGCACAGGAACATCAGTCCGCTCAGTCCCACCACCAGCTGCTGATCACCCTGCTGTTCCTTTGTCTGGAGGCGGATGCGCAGCAGTTCTGGGTTGACGGCCATCAGCACCACTCCGGCCAGAAACATGGGGACGAACAGGATGATCAAAAGAAGCCAGCCATTGGGAAAGTGCACCGTTCCCGCAGGGGCAAACAGCAGGACGGCGGTGCAAATAAAGCCAAGGGCAAATTTGACGATGGCCGAAAAAAGCAGCCTTTTGTCCATTTGATATCCTCCTCCCGTCTGCGGGTGAGAAAAAACGCGGGAATGCTTGCAGGCACTCCCGCGTTCAGGGTCAGAAGGGCAGGCTCATCCCGCCGGTCAGCTTCTGCATGGAGCTGCTGGCGTCGGCCTCCGCGGCATTCAGGGCGGAGTTGACCGCCGCCACGATCATGTCCTGCAGCATCTCCACATCGTCGGGGTCCACAGCCTCGGGATCAATGACCAAGGACTTCAGATCCCGCTTGCCGGTGACAGTGGCAGTGACCACGCCGCCGCCGGCGGTGCCCTGAAACTCTTTGGTTTCCATCTCCTGCTGCATGCGCAGCATCTCCTGCTGCATCTTCTGTGCCTGCTTGATCATGTTCATATTCATGCCGCCGCCCATGCCGCCCATGGACATGCCGCGATTTCCAAATCCCTTTGCCATAAGTCAAATCTCCTTATTCACTGATGATGATATTGTCAAACTTGCTTCCAAAATCCAGCAGCTCGTCCAGTGCGTCCCCAACGGGCTGCGCCTGGGAAGCGGAGGACACCGCCTGGGCGGGGGGCTTGCCGATGGTAAAGGCTACCCGGGTGGATTGGCCGAAGCGGGTGGAGGCCGCTTTGGAAATGGCCTCAGTAATGGCAGGCCGATTGAGCATGGCCTTGGTAAACTCGTCCTGCACCCACAAGGTGAGCACGCCCTCGCTCCACGTGCCGGTCACCATGGCCGCATTCATGAGGTAGGGGTGTGCGGAGGGGGGGACAAGGCCCCGCAGTCCGGCAGAAAATTCGCTCCAGAAGTCGCCCGTGCCTGTCGGGCTTTGGGGGACAGGG
>JAZSJB010000022.1:0-9937 GCA_045534105.1 Lawsonibacter sp.
GAGGTGGTGGTGGACCGTCTGGTCATCCGGGAGGATATTGCCCGCCGGCTCACCGACAGCGTGGAGATCGCCTCATCCCTGTCCGGCGGTCTTGTGCTGATCAATATCGTGGGGGAGGAGCGGGACATTCTCTTCTCTCAGAACTACGCCTGTGAGGACTGCGGCGTGTCCATTGAGGAACTGACCCCCCGCATGTTCTCCTTCAACAACCCCTTCGGCGCCTGCCCCACCTGTACCGGGCTGGGGGCCCAGCTGAAGGTGGATCCGGACCTCATCATTCCCAACAAAAACCTGTCCATTCTGGAGGGGGCCATTACCGCCTCCGGCTGGAACTCCATCAAGTCCGACGGCATCTGTCGCATGTATTTTGACGCGCTGGCCAAGCGCTATAAGTTTAAGCTGAATACCCCGGTCAAGGACCTGCCCAAAGAGGTAATCGATGTCATCCTCTACGGCACCAACGGGGAGAAACTCCAACTGTTTTACGATCAACCTCGGGGTCAGGGGACACTCTATCAGGCTTTTGAGGGCATCTGCAACAATCTGGAGCGCCGCTACCGTGAGACCCAGTCCGACGCAGTGAAGCGGGAACTGGAGGAGTGCATGTCCCAGTCTCCCTGCCCCGAATGTCAGGGTCGCCGTCTGCGCAAAGAGTCGCTGGCGGTGACGGTGGGTGATCTGCCCATCGACCGGTTCTGCGACAAATCGGTGACCGATGCACTGGCCTTTGTGGATGGGCTGACTCTCACCGATACCCAGATGCTCATTGCCGAGCGTATTTTGAAAGAGATCAAAGCCCGGCTGGGCTTCTTGAACAGTGTAGGTCTGCAGTACCTGACCCTGTCCCGGGGAGCGGCCTCCCTGTCCGGCGGCGAGAGTCAGCGCATCCGGCTGGCTACCCAGATCGGCTCCTCCCTGATGGGGGTGCTCTACATTTTGGACGAGCCTTCCATCGGCCTGCACCAGCGGGACAACGATAAACTGCTGGAAACCCTGAAGCGCTTGCGGGATCTGGGCAACACCCTGCTGGTGGTGGAGCATGACGAGGATACCATGCGAGCCGCGGACTATATTGTTGACGTGGGTCCCGGCGCGGGCATCCACGGCGGCTATATTGTGGCGGCGGGTACACCGGAAGAGGTCATGGCCTGTCACGATTCCGTCACCGGCGACTACCTGTCCGGACGCAAAAAAATTCCCGTCCCCATCAAGCGGCGGGGCGGAAGCGGAAAGAGCCTGCGGGTCATCGGCGCGGCGGAGAACAATCTGCGGGGTGTGGACGTGGAATTCCCGCTGGAGACCTTTACCTGTGTCACCGGCGTGTCCGGCAGTGGCAAGTCCTCTCTGGTCAATGAGATCCTCTATAAAAAGCTGGGAGCGGACCTGAACCGGACCAAGACCCGGGCGGGCAAGCACGAGCGAATTGAGGGCGAGGAGCATCTGGATAAGGTCATTAATATCGATCAGTCTCCCATCGGCCGCACACCCCGTTCCAATCCGGCCACTTATACGGGACTGTTCAACGACATCCGCGACCTGTTTTCCTCCACTCCAGTCGCCAAGAGCCGGGGCTACGGCCCGGGCCGGTTCTCCTTCAATACCCGGGGCGGCCGGTGCGAGGCCTGCCAGGGTGACGGTCTCTTGAAGATCGAGATGCACTTTCTGCCCGACATCTACGTTCCCTGCGAGGTGTGCAAGGGACGGCGTTACAACCGGGAAACGCTGGAGGTGCGCTACAAGGGAAGGAACATCTACGAAGTGCTGGAGATGACGGTGGATGAGGCGCTTCCCTTCTTCGAGAACCTGCCCCGTATCTACAACCGACTGCAGACGCTGGTGGATGTGGGACTGGGCTATGTGAAGCTGGGACAGGCCTCTACCACCCTGTCCGGCGGTGAGGCACAGCGGGTCAAGCTGGCTACGGAACTGTCCAAGCGATCCACCGGGCGGACCATCTATATTCTGGACGAGCCTACCACCGGTCTGCACTCTGCTGACGTGCAGAAGCTGATCGAGGTGCTTCAGCGTTTGGTGGATGCGGGGAATACCGTAGTGGTCATTGAGCATAATCTGGACGTGATCAAGACTGCTGACCACATCATTGACCTTGGCCCTGAGGGGGGCGACGGCGGCGGTACTGTCGTTTGTACGGGCACCCCCGAGCAGGTGGCTGCGTGCTCTGCATCGTACACCGGGAAATATTTGAAGCGGATGCTTTAATAGCAACAATTTTAAAGTGAATTTACTTTACAGCGAAAGAGAGGCAGAAGACCATCATGGAACTATTTGAGTGGCTGACGGATACCACAGTGGGACAGTTTGTGTTCACCATGCTGGTGTCCATGATCCCTATCATCGAGCTGCGCGGCGGACTGCCCTTTGGAGTGGCACTGGGTTTGCCCTACCATCTGGCCTTCCCTGCGGCTGTGATCGGCAATCTGATCCCCGCGCCCTTTATCATCGTGTTTATCCGGCGTATCTTTGTCCTGATGCGGCATTATATGCCCCGGCTCAACGGGATGGTGGATAGGCTGGAGGCCAAGGCGCATTTAAAAGGGGCCACCATGCTGAAGTATCAGCACATCGGCCTGTGGCTTTTCGTGGCTGTTCCGCTGCCCGGAACGGGCGCGTGGACAGGATCTCTGGCGGCGGCCTTTCTGGACATGCGGCTGAAAAAGGCACTGCCCGCCGTCATTCTGGGGGTCATTACCGCCGGGTGCATTATGCTGGCGCTGACCCATGTGGGAATCAATCTGTTTTCCGGCGGGATCGCATAAAAACACATCTGCTCAGCTCATTTCATAGAATGAGTTGGAGGTGGGTGCGTTGTATGTGTTTTTAGGGTGTGTTCTGGCCCTGAACTTTTTGGCGGGACTGTGCTGTATAGTTTGTTTGCTTTACGGCCAAATACTGCGCCCTCACACAGCCAGGGGAACTTTGACGGTGGTTTGGGGCGTTGGCGCAGGCGAAGAATTAGAGCGGCGTGTACGCAGCCTGATGTGGCTGCAGGAGTGCGGGCTGCTGCGGTGTGCTGTTATGGTGGTCGATGGTGGCCTGAACGCGGAAGGGCGGGCATTGGCCGTTCGGTTGGCGGGACGCTACCCGGCGCTGGCCTTGTGCACCCGACAGGAACTGGAGCAGCGCATAAAAGAAGCGTGAAGGGGGGGAACATGGTGGAGGAACAGAACTTAAATCTCATAGAGGGAACGGTGTCCTCCATCATCTTCCAAAACGAAGAAAACGGTTACACCATTCTGCGGCTGGATGCAGGGCAGGGAGAGGTCACCGTGGTGGGCTGTATGCCCGGCGTGGCCCCCGGAGAGTCCCTGTCTGTCCGGGGCGGCTGGGTGCGCCATCCGTCTTACGGAGAGCAGTTCAAGGCGGAGAGCGTGGAACGCCGCCTGCCCCGTGGCCTGAAGGAAGTGTTTCATTATCTGTCCTCTGGTGTGGTCAAGGGGGTGGGTGAGTCCACCGCCCGGCGCATGGTGGAGGAGTTCGGCGAAGAAGCACTGGACATTCTGGAGAACGATCCGGAGAAGCTGACCAAAATCAAAGGTATCACCCTTAAGCGGGCACAGGCCATGAGCGAGGCGTTCCGCCAGCAGATGGGCATGCGCCGTCTGTTGGAATTTTTGTCTGTCCACGGGCTGCCGGTGCAGCTGGGGACGGCCCTGTACCGCCAGTGGGGCGGCATGGCTATGGACGTGATCCGCTCCAATCCCTATGTGCTGGTCAGCGAGGAGCTGGGAGTTGACTTTGCCACGGCGGACAGGCTGGGTGACTCTTTGGGTGTGGGGGTGGATGACCCTCTGCGGCTGGAGGCGGCCCTGCTGTTTGAGCTGTCCCACAATCTGAATAACGGACATACCTTTTTGCCCCGGAATAAGCTGCTGTGGGCTACCGCACAGCTTGCCGAGGTGTCCGAGGAAAGTCTGGAGCATTGTCTGGATGCCCTGCTGGAGCGGGGCGAGGCGGTGCAGGATCAGGTGGCAGGGGAGACGGCGGTCTACCTTGCCGATCTGTACGGGGCGGAGACCTTTGTGGCCCAACGGCTGAGTATTATGAGTCAGCAGCAGCTGACCCCGCCCGGCGACATGGAAAAACTGCTACGCCGCATCCAGAAGGAACAGGGGATGGCCTATGCGCCTCAGCAGGTGGAGGCGGTGGAACTGGCTGCCCGCAGACAGGTCATGCTGCTCACCGGCGGGCCGGGCACCGGCAAAACGACTACCTTACGGGGCGTGCTGGCCCTGTTTGACAGTATGGGGCTGGACACCGCCCTTGCCGCCCCCACCGGACGGGCGGCCAAACGACTGGGTGAGCTGTGCGGCACGGAGGCGGCCACCATCCACCGTTTGCTGGAGACGGGCTTTGACCCGTACAGCGGGCGGCTGGTGTTCAGCCGGAATGCCGACGATCCGCTGGCGGCGGATGCGGTCATTGTGGACGAGACATCCATGGTGGATGTGACTTTGATGGCGGCTCTGCTGGATGCACTGAGGGAAGACTGCCGCCTTGTTTTGGTAGGAGACCCGGACCAGCTGCCCTCGGTGGGACCGGGCTGTGTATTTGCCGACCTGATCCGTAGCGGGGCGGTGCCCACGGTGCGGCTGACCGAAATTTTCCGGCAGGCAGCCCAAAGCGCCATTGTGCGCAGCGCACACATGGTCAACGGTGGGCAAATGCCGGACCTGCGGGCCAATGACAACGATTTCTTTTTCCTCACCAGGAAAGACCCGGTTGCCGCCGAGCAGACCATTGTGGACCTATGCCGCAGGCGGCTGCCCGAGCGCATGGGCATCCCCACCGATCAGATCCAGGTGCTGTCCCCTACCCGGCGCAGGGGGACGGGGACGGCGGCGCTGAACCGTGCGCTGCAGGATGCCCTCAACCCTCCACGGGAGGACAAGGAAGAACGGCGCTTTGGGGAGTATATCTTCCGTCTGGGTGACCGTGTGATGCAGGTCAAGAACAACTATGATGTCCTCTGGCGGGAGGCGGAGAGCGGAAAGTCAGGGATGGGTGTGTTCAACGGGGATATTGGCCGCATCATCGCCGTTGCTCCCAGGGGAGAGGTGCTTACTGTGGACTTTGATGGCCGGGAGGTGGAGTACACCCCGGACATGCTGGGGGAGTTGGAACCGGCCTATGCTGTCACGGTACATAAGGCACAGGGCAGCGAGTACCGTGCGGTTGTTCTGGCCGCGGTGGACGGCGCGCCCATGCTACTGACCAGGGGAGTCCTGTATACCGCCATCACCCGGGCCAAGGAGTTGTTCATCATTGTGGGCGATGAAAACGTGGTGGCCCGGATGGTGGAAAATGACCGCCAGACCCGGCGCTATTCCGGCCTGCGAGCCAGACTGGCAATGATTGCGGGTGAATAAGAGAGATTCGCCACCTCGGTGGCGAGTTCCTTTGCAGCGATGCAAAGGAACCAAAAATCGCCGGGGGCGGACACGATGAAATCTCGGCGTGTCCGCCTCATTTCATATGCTGTCCTGCCCCCGGACCCCCGAGGAAACGGGTCTTCCGCGTGGGGGTGGAAGTAACATCCGGCGCGTAAAATTTGAGTGGTCTGTGCGGTTTCTTCCGGGGCGACTGGCCCCTGTTGCCGTCAAAATCAGAAAGACTGTAAAAATTTGGGAAGAGCGCCTACATTGCTGCGCCTGTCGCCTGTGCGTCGTTATCCGAGCGGGAACGAAAGTCGCACCGCAGCAGGCGCCATGTTCGTTAGACACAAAAACCGATTGCACAAGGGCAGGGCGGCAGCCTAATCGGCGCTTGCACAGTCCTGTTACGACAGCGCCGGATGTAAGGAATATCCTGCGCAGACGAGCCGTTCTCTCCGGGGGCCGGGGTGCAGACTGTATGTGACGCAGGCACTTGTGCCAAGTCACATCCTGTCAAACCACGGCGGCGTTTTGGGTACTTTGCCGCCGTGGGCAAAGTACCTCGCCCCGCAGGGCGAAACAATATTTGTGTAATGACTGCAAATTTAGCGCCGTAAAAATGCACTAAGAATAAATTTTATATAAGTGCAGAATATATGCTAAAGATACTCTAACAAAAGGAGTGTCTTGCGTGAAAAAGGAAAAGGTGCATTTGAGCATTCGTATGGACGCAAATTTACATGACCGCTTTCAGTATGTAGCGGGAGCAGAGGGCCGTACGATGAGCGGTCAAATCCTTTATTTAATCCAAAAGTGCATCCGTGACTTCGAAAAGGAGCATGGTTCCATCCGGGTGGAGGATTTGAAAGACTAAACCATGATTTCTGCACTTCTTGATTTGCTGTTCCCACCCAAATGCCCCTTCTGTGAAAAAATCTTGGAGAAGGGGCAGGCTTTGCTGTGCCCGGATTGCCAGCGTGACCTGCCCTGGACCCAGGGAGTGCAGGGGGAACGAAAGCTGGAGTTTATTGACCTGTGTACCGCGCCCCTCTGGTACCGGGACAAGGTGCGCGACTCCCATCACCGTTACAAGTTTTCCGGTGTGCGGGCCTATGTGAAACCCTATGCCGCCCTCATGGGCCAGTGCGTGACAGACCATCTGCAGGGACGCTTTGACGTGATCACATGGGTGCCACTCAGCCGGAACCGCCTGCGCAGGCGCGGCTATGACCAGTCCCGGCTGCTGGCCCAACGGCTGGCGCAGGAGGTGAATGTGCCCTGTGAGTGCCTGCTGAAGAAGGTACGCGATACCAGAGCTCAGTCCGGGCTGGCCGGGGAGAGCGAGCGCCGGGCCAATGTGCTGGGGGCCTACACCATGTGCCCCGGAGTGAGTGCGGCGGGCAGGCGGGTCCTGCTGGTGGATGATGTGGTAACCACAGGCGCGACCCTGTCCGAATGTGCCCGGGTACTGCGCACCGCAGGGGCGGCGGAGGTGGTGTGCGTCACCATGGCCATGGCCGGAACAGAGAGAAAATCATAAATTCGGGAAATCTTCGCAAATTGCGGTTGAAAAGCGCCGGGCAAACCGATATAATATTTGGGCAGGAATTCCCGGCGGGATTGTTACCGCGCGGTTGGGATAGAATACGCTGGCAAGCGAAAACAGACAGGTGAGTGAGATTATGGGACTTTTTAAAGGTTTTTTCAGCGGACTGTTCAGTAAGGACATTGGTATCGACCTGGGTACCGCTACCATCCTGGTGTACATTAAGGGCAAGGGCGTTGTGTTGCGCGAGCCCTCGGTGGTGGCCATGGACAAGAATACCGGCAAGCTGCTTAAGGTGGGCTCTGACGCTCAGGCCATGCTGGGCCGTACCCCAGGCAACATTGTGGCCATGCGTCCCCTGCGGGAGGGCGTCATCTCCGACTACGATATGACCGAGCGTATGCTCAAGGAGTTCATCAAGAAGGTGAGCAACGTGAGCATCTTCAAGCCCCGGCTCATCATCTGTGTGCCCTCCGGCATTACCGAGGTGGAGGAGCGTGCCGTCATTGACGCGGGCATCCAGGCCGGCGCACGCAAGGTCTATCTGATCGAGGAGCCTGTGGCTGCGGCCATCGGCGCGGGCATCGACATTGCCAAGCCCGACGGCCACATGATCGTGGACATTGGCGGCGGCACGGCAGATATCGCGGTGATCTCCCTGTCCGGCGTGGTGGAGTCTGCCTCCATCAAGACCGGCGGCGACAAGTTTGACGAGGCCATCATCAAGTATATCCGCCGCAAGTATAATGTGCTCATCGGCGAGCGCACGGCCGAGGAACTGAAGATGACCATTGGCTGTGTATTCCCCCGTCCGGAGGAGGTCTCCATGCAGATCAAGGGCCGCTGTCTGATGACCGGTCTGCCCCGTGAGTTTACTGTCTCCTCCAGCGAGACCATTGAGGCTTTTGAGGAGGTCTCCGGCCACATTCTGGAGGCCATTCACGGTGTGCTGGAGCGTACGCCCCCTGAACTGGTGGCCGACATCTCCACCAACGGCATTGTGATGACCGGCGGCGGAAGCGTGATCTGGGGCTTTGACAAGCTGATCGAGTCCCACACCGGCATCCAGACCCATGTGGCGGACGACGCCATCTCCTGCGTGGCCTACGGCACGGGCAAGAGCCTGGACAGCCTGGACGAGATGCAGGACGGCACCATGAACCTGTCCAGAAGAAAGCAGATGAATTATTAAGCGTTCGAGTCGTTGCGAACAGTGCGGATGGACCGGAACAAGGACGAGAAACCAGGATGTCAACGACATCTGTTTCGAGTCCGAGTTGAAGGGAAGCCGCACGTCGTGAGCAGACGAGGCGTGATAGTGATAGAACGAATAGGAAAGCGAAGCGGTCTGTACTCGGGCCGCTTCGCTGTTTTTTGTTCCGCACTTGACAAATTTAAAACCATCTCATATACTGTTAAACTGTAAATGGCTTGGATGGGAAGCAGTACACCCCCTCCTGAAGTGCAGAGAGCCGCCGGACGGTGCAAGGCGGTCTTCAGCGGAGTGGAAGTCGTCCCGGAGCTTCGTTTCTGAATGAAGTAGGAAACGGCGGGTCCTCCCGTTACAGAGGCAACGAGTGTCCCCACTGAGGGGAAATTCAGGTGGTACCGCGGATTTGAATACAATTCGCCCTGAGCAAATTGCTTGGGGCGATTTTTTGTTGCCCCGAAAGGAGATTTCAACCATGAAAGAACTGCCCAAGGTCTATGAACCCCAGGAAGTGGAATCCCGCATCTACGAGGCGTGGGAGAAGAACGGCTGCTTCAAGGGTCACCGTGACCCGGACAAGAAGCCCTTTACCATCGTCATGCCTCCTCCCAACGTCACCGGTCAGCTGCACATGGGGCACGCCATGGACTGCGCCCTGCAGGACATCCTGATCCGTTTCAAGCGCATGCAGGGCTATGCCGCCCTGTGGGTGCCCGGCACCGACCACGCCGGCATCGCCACCCAGATCAAGGTGGAGGAGGCCCTGCGCAACGAGGAGGGCCTGACCCGCTACGACCTGGGCCGCGAGAAGTTCCTGGAGCGCGTGTGGGACTGGAAGAACAAGTACGGCGACCGCATCGTGGCCCAGCAGAAGAAGATGGGCGCCTCCTGTGACTGGGAGCGCTCCCGCTTCACCATGGACGAGGGCTGCTCCAAGGCCGTGCGTGAGGTGTTCGTGTCCCTGTATGAAAAGGGCCTGATCTACAAGGGCAGTCGCATCATCAACTGGTGCCCCAACTGCGTCACCGCCCTGTCCGATGCCGAGGTGGAGTATCAGGACAAGCCCGGCCACATGTGGCATATGCGCTACCCTTTGACCGATGGCTCCGGCTATCTGGTAGTTGCCACCACCCGTCCCGAGACCATGATGGGCGACACCGGCGTGGCCGTTCATCCCGAGGACGAGCGCTATAAGCACCTGGTGGGCAAAACCGTCACCCTGCCTTTGATGGACCGTCCCATCCCCATCGTGGCCGACGAGTACGTGGAGATGGACTTCGGTACCGGCTGCGTGAAGATGACCCCCGCCCACGACCCCAACGACTTCGAGGTGGGTCTGCGCCACAATCTGGAGACCATCCGCGTGCTGGACGACAACGGCGTGGTCAACGCCAACGGCGGCAAGTATGAGGGCATGGACCGCTACGAGGCCCGCAAGGCTGTCGTAGCCGACATGGAAGCCCTTGGCCTGATGGAGAAGATCGAGGACTACTCCCACAACGTGGGCACCTGCTACCGCTGCGGCACTGATGTGGAACCCATCATCTCCGCCCAGTGGTTTGTGAAGATGGAGCCTCTGGCCAAGGAGGCTATCCGCGTGGTGGCGGAGGGGGAGACCAAGTTTGTCCCCGACCGCTTCTCCAAGACCTATCTGAACTGGATGGAGAACGTCCATGACTGGTGTATCTCCCGCCAGCTGTGGTGGGGTCACCAGATCCCCGTGTGGTACTGCGCCGACTGCGGCCATATGACTGTCAGCCGGGAGGACGCCACCTGCTGCGAGAAGTG
>JAZSJB010000027.1:0-14102 GCA_045534105.1 Lawsonibacter sp.
CATGGTAAACGGAAAGCTATCCGAAGCTCGCTTTCAGATGTTGTCTGATGATTATGAGCAGGAGCAGGCAGACCTGAGAGCCAAGATTGAAATGCTTGAAAACGAAATACAGAATCAAGAAGATCAAGCGGAGAATGTTGATAGGTTTATCCGACAGGCAAAGAAGTACTTGTACTTGGAGAAGCTGACACCCACTATTCTGAACGATATGGTCAACGCCGTATATGTTCATGCACCGGACAAGTCCAGCGGACACCGAGTGCAGGATGTGACGATCAGCTACAACTATATCGGCATACTCCCCGCCAATTTGCTCTATGACGTTATGAACGGAAAAGCGGCGTGATTTCTCACGCCGCCTTCCCGAAAACATTATTATACTGTTTTATTGGACCGCCCCGAAGGGCCGTCTTTTTTGCTTGAAATCAGATGCGCTCAATAAGGGTGGATACGCCCTGGCCGCCGCCGCAGCAGGAGCAGAAGATGCCGTAGCGGCCATTCACGTCCTGTAGGTGCTTCATGGCGAAGGCCGCAATGCGGGTGCCGGAGGCACCGTTGGGATGGCCGAAGGCGATAGCGCCGCCGTGAGGATTCCAGCGGGCCATATCGATGGTGCCGCCCATGCGGTTTTCCATCTCGCGGATGACGGACAGGTTCTGAGCGGCAAAGGCCTCGTTGCACTCGAATACATCGATGTCGGACAGGGACAGGCCAAAGCGCTTGAGGAGGGTTTCGTTGGAGTAGGCAGGGGCGATGCCCATCATGCGGGGGTCCACGCCGTGCTCGGCGCTGCCCAGCCAACGGGCGATGGGGGTATAGCCCAGCTGCTTGGCCATGTCCTCGCTCATCATCAGCACAGCGGAGGCACCGTCATTGAGACCGCTGGCGTTGCCGGCGGTGGTTACACCGCCCTCCTTGACACTGCGCAGCTTGGAAAGTTGCTCCATGGTAGCGTCAGGGCGGGGATGCTCGTCCTTGTTGATGACGATCTCGGGCGTCTTGCGGGTGGCGGGGATGACCACAGGGGAGATCATGCTGTCCAGCCAGCCGCTTTCCATGGACTTGCCTGCCAACTGCTGACTGCGCAGGGCGAAGGCGTCGCAGTCTTCACGGCTCACGTTCCACTTGGCCGCCATCAGGTCGTTGGTGGTGATCATGTCGGTGGCCTCCTCCTTGCGGGGGGAGAGCTGGTTGGGAATGGCGGTGGGAGGGATGAGCTTATAGGGGTCCACGCTCATGGAGAATTTGGCGGCCCGCTGGCTGTAGCTCTCGCAGCCGCCCGCGATGATCACGTCAGCGTTGCCGGTAGCGATCTTCCAAGCGGCGTGGTTCACCGCATCGATGGCGGAGCCGCACTGCATCTCGATAAAGCTGGCCACCGTCTCGTAGGGCAGGCCGGCGTACAGGGTGGCGTAGCGGGCGATGTCGGTGGAGTGGGCGTCACCAAAGGCGGAACCCATGAATACGCAGTCCACTTTGCCATCCCGCTCCAAAATACCGGAGCGGTCTACCAGGGCCTTGACCACTGTGCCGCCCAGCTCCGAGGGATAAAACTTCTTCAGTCCACCACCCATCTTGCCGAAGGGGGTGCGCAGGGCGTCTACAAATACGACATTTTTCAATACCATGATAAAGACCTCTCATTTCTGAAGTATATATGTGTAAGATTAAGTTGTGATCAGGTGGCAGGCTTAGGCGGCTTTTCAATGTTTCCTGAGATGCCGTAGAAGCCAACAGAGCCGTAGGGATAGATGACCAGTTTTTTAGGCTCGGGGCCTACATCATTCAGAATCTGCTCCCACTTGTCCGCCCACTTCATGTTCTCACCGGCGAAGTGATAGGCCGCAGCGCTGCCCTTGTCCATCCAGGTGGAGAAGGCGTAGTAGGCGGAGAAGCGGCGGGGAACAGGAGTGAGGGTAAGCATTGGGCCGTTTTCTCCCGTATCGCCCCAAATTCCCTGACAGTAGTGTGGGGCACCGCCCTGGGGGGAGTGGGAAGACACCACCAGCACACCGCCCTTTTTCACCGTGAATACGATGCCGTTATAGGCAATGGACAGGTACGGCTCGGAGGGCTTGAAGTAGTTGTTGGCAATGACGATGTCCGCATCCATCTCGTGTGGAGTGCGGTAGAAGTCCCGCAGCTCCTGCTCGTGGGCCTCGGCCAGAGTACCGACCTCGCCGGCGTAGAGCAGGGCGATCTCGCCCCTGCCGTTGAGCACAGCATCGATCTTGAAGTCTAGCCCCAGCATCCGTGCGGCCTGACAGGCCATATCACGGCCGGGGACGGACAGATCCCAGCGGCCCACCCGGCCAGCGGAGTGCAGGGCCTTGATGGACTCGAAGGAGGCGATGCCGGGCAGGATGGTCTTGGGGCCGCCGGCGATTCCCACGTTACCGTGGGGAACGGCATTACCAATGGCGATCTTGAAGTCGGCGGCCACCGCGTCTGCGTTCAGTTCGATGGGAGTACCATCCTCGGTGTGGCCCACAAGGGTGTTGTTGAAAAAGGGATTGTGACTGTAACAGCGGAACTCCTGCACCAGGGCCTCGTCCAGCTTGCGGACAAAATCCTCTCTGGACATGGCGCGGTGGGTGCCCACAGCACACAAAAAGCGGATATTATCCCGGGGCACACCGGCCTGTTCCAATTCAGCGATCACCGCCCGGGCGATCTCGGCGCAGGGGGTGGGACGGGAGACGTCGTCAATAATAATGATGGCGTCCTTTTTACCTCGGGCCGCCTGAGAAATGGGGGAACAGCCCTCCGGAGCGGCGATGGCAGCGGCAATCTGCTCATAACCCATGGCGGGGGCATCCGCACCGGCGTACCGGCACACGGTCACATCCCAGTTGTCCGGAATGTCGATACAGACAGGTTCGTTGCCGTACAGGTTGTTGGCAGGGAGGGGAAAACGCATGCGCTCACATCCTTAAAAATAATTCTGGATAATTCTTTAAAGTTATTATAGAAACTAAAACAGGTAAAGTCAATAATAAATATAAAATAGCCTGATGCCCCGCTTGCGGGGCATCAGGCAACAGAATATTATTTCGCGTTGGGGTCGGCGATGTTGCCGTGGTTGCGCTTATCAGGTTTGTTGAAGATTGGGGGTATCCGTACCGGCACACGCGTACCTTCCGGTTGTGCGGAATATTGAGATCGATAGTTGTTTATCGTACAGATTATTTGCCGGCAGAGGAAAAGCATATGTGCCACTTTTTCAATCATCGCAGGTAAGTGTGTTGGTTTCAAACTTGTCAATGATGGCGGGGGAAATGCTTTTTCCTGCCAGAACGCTGTACATAAAGGCGTCGGAGGAGCGGCGGGGATGGGATCTGTCTGTATGCAGGTCGGAGGAATAGGCCCGGCGGCACTGTCCGGGAGGAAGGCCCACATACCGGGAGAACACACGGTTAAAATGGGGGGTGGATACATATCCGCACAACTGGGCCACCTGGGGCAGGGGCAGGTCGCTGTAAACAATCAGCTCCGCGGCCTTGCGGATGCGGATGGCGTTCAGGCAGTCCAGGATAGTAATGCCTGTGTTGCGCTTAAAGGCGTTGCAAAGATAGTTTTTGCTGATGCCGACACCGGAGGAGATCATGTCAAGATCTATATTCTGATCATAGTGGGCACTCAGAAAATCAACGACCTTTTTGGACAGGGGATTAAATCCGGTGGTATCGATCGCATCCGGCTCACCGGAACGGATGAGGCGGCTTTCAGAGGTTAGATGAAAGACGAGAGTGCTCAGTGCAGCGGCAGCAGAGTCATCTTTCAGGGCCATACAATTCTGGTATTCTTTGGCAATGTGCTCCACCAGCATGCAGGCAAAGGGATCCGCACGCACGTAGGAATTGAAGGACAGCAGTGCCTGGTTCAGAGACTGGCTGAGAACGGTGAACTTGATCTCGTAATAGTTGGCGGGCATTGCGGAGTCGTTGCGAAAGCTGTGCATGCCGCCCTTCGGAACAAGAACCAGATCGCCGGGGACCAGGCAGAAGTGTTCATCCTCAAGAGTAAACTGCAGCTGTCCACTGTCTACACACAGCAAATGATAGTATTCGTGACTGTGACTCTTCAATCCGCAGTCAGGCTGAAGCTGACTGTGGTAGACCCATAAAAGCTGAACCGTTTTAATTGCGATCACCATCCTTGATTATTCTTAAATATAACACAGAAAAAGATAAAAGTTCAAGCACTTTCAATGAAAAGAGAAAGGGGAGGCGTCATCAAGTATCCGAAAAAAACCATGCGAACATAGGTTTAGAGTTATGGTTCTCTGAAATTAATGTTTTTTTCTGAAAAAGGGGTTGACGAAATAAAATAGATTATCTATAATTATGCTGTCGTGCAAAGAGAAACAGCTGCGCGGCCCAAAGGAGAGGGTCAGAACCCTTGACTGGAAAAAAATCGGTATTTATAATGTTTTCAGCAAGAAAACTTGCGGAATGAATCATTTCGAAGA
Organism: Lawsonibacter sp.; assembly: GCA_045534105.1. Classification (GTDB taxonomy): domain Bacteria; phylum Bacillota; class Clostridia; order Oscillospirales; family Oscillospiraceae; genus Lawsonibacter. The sequence continues at coordinate 4,472 of JAZSJB010000027.1, forward strand.
AAGAAAGGCGGAACAAAACATGCTGAAGAACAAAATTGCTGTGATCACCGGCGCGGGTGCCGGCATTGGTGAGGCCACTGCGCGTATCTTTGCCCGTGAGAATATCGAGGGTCTGGCCATCGTGGACTACAACTACGAGGCTGCCTGCAAGGTGGCCGAAAGCCTGGGCGACAAGGCCATCGCGGTTAAGTGCGATATTTCCAAGGCGGACGAAGTCGCCGCTGCGGCCAAGCAGATTCTGGAGCATTTCGGCCGTGTGGACATTCTGGTCAACAACGCTGGCGTGACCCGGGACGGTATGTTCCACAAGATGTCCATTGAGCAGTGGACCCGTGTCATTGACACCAACCTGAACGGAACCTTCTACTGGTGCCACGAGCTGATCAACCAGATGCGCGACCAGAAGTACGGTCGCATCATCAACATCAGCTCCGCCTCCGTGCGCGGTATCGTGGGTCAGACCAACTACGCTGCCACTAAGGCCGCCATGCAGGGCTTTACCAACTCTCTGGCTAAGGAAGTGGGCAGCAAGGGAATCACTGTCAACTGCGTGGCTCCCGGCGCTACCAAGACCGCTATGTACGACGCTGTGCCCGAGGCCGTGTACAATGCCATGGTCGAGTCCAATCCCATGAAGCGTCTGGGCCTGCCCGAGGAGATCGGCGAGGTCATCGCCTTCGTGGCCAGCGAGCGCGCCTCTTACCTGAATGGCCAGTGGATCCTGGTCAACGGCGGTAAGTAATTACACAAGTAATATCAGCCGGACAGTTCCTTTGCGTTCTGTTCGGCTGATATTCAATTATTAAAAGAACAGAGGTAAGGCAAGATGGAAATCAAAAGAGTAGCAGTGATCGGCGGCGGCCTGATGGGCCGTCAGATCGCCCTGAATGCGGCCATTTACGGCTATGAGGTCAAGCTGACGGACAGTGTCCAGCCTGTTCTGGAGGCTGTGGAGCAGTGGAAAGAGGAATATCTGACCGGCCGTGTCTCTAAGGGCCGCATGACCCAGGAGCAGGTGGATGAGGTGAAGGGGCGCTTCTTTGTGGTGGACAGCATCAAAGCCGCTGTTTCCGATGCGGATCTGGTCATTGAGGCGGTCTTGGAGAAGGAGGACGTAAAAAAAGCCGTCTTTACGGATGTTTCCAAATACGCTCCGGCCGGCACTATTATTGCCACCAATTCCAGCCGCATGCCTTCCTCCAAGTTTGCCGACTGTGTGCCCGACCCCACCAAGCTGGCCAACCTGCACTACTTTAACCCAGCCCTTGTAATGAAGACGGTGGAGATCCAGGTTAATGAGAACACCAGTGAGGATACCCTGCAGACCCTCAAGGACTTCTGCGTCAGCCTGGGCAAGGAGCCTGTGGTCCTGCTCAAGGAATTGGACGGCATGATCGTCAACAGCATCCTCACCGTCATCAATGACAAGGCCATGTATCTGGTAGAGAACGGCTACGCCTCCGTGGAGGATGTGGACAAGGGCGTTGTGGGTGGTCTGAACCACCCCATGGGTCCTTTCCGCCTGATGGATCTTACCGGTATTGATCTGGCCTTTACCATCCGTGAGGCCCGGTATAAAGCCACCGGTGTGAAGCCCGTGGGCTACGACCTGCTCAAGTCCTATGTGGATCAGGGCCGCCTGGGCCGCAAGACCGGCAAGGGCTTCTACGACTACGAGTAAACGGAGGGTGTCGGTATGAACGAGCACAGGACCCTTCAGGGGGTCAAGGTGGTGGAACTGTCTACCTTTGTGGCCGCGCCGGTCTGCGCCAGAATGCTGGCCGATATGGGGGCGCAGGTCATTAAGATCGAGGGTTTTAAAGGCGATCCCTGGCGTGCCACCGCTAAAGCCAGCACCTTTACCGGTGAGGAAGAAAACCCCGTTTTCGACATCTACAATGCTGGGAAAGAGAGCATCAAGCTCAACATCAAGCACCCCGACGGCATCCGGCTCCTGATGGAACTGCTGGCGGATGCGGACGTATTTATCACCAACACCCGCATGGCGTCCCTGAAGAAACTGGGATTGGATTACGAGAGCCTGAAGGAGCGTTTTCCCCGGCTCATCTACGCCACCATCACCGGCTACGGCGAAAAAGGTCCCGATGCCAACGCCCCCGGCTTTGACAACATCGCGTTCTGGACCCGGTCCGGCTTCTTGATGGACATGTCCATCAAAGGAGAGGGATCCTATCCCGTTTATTCCCCTACAGGCGCGGGCGACACTTTCACCGGAACGGTGCTTTTCAGCGGTGTGCTGGCCGCCCTTTATCAGCGGGAAAAGACCGGCAGGGGAGACTATGTTACCGCCGCCCTGCAGAATGCGGGCATGTGGATGATGGCCAGCATGATCATGCAGGCGCAGGATAAGTACCACGTCAAGTTCCCTAAGGAACGGCTCGACGCATCCCCCTTCTCCACTTCCTACAAGTGTGCGGACGGGGAGTGGATCGGCCTGACCATTCTGGACCATGACCGCTACCGTGCCCCTGCATTTGAAATCCTGGGCATTACGCAGGAGATGGCGCCCCTGAACATCACCACCCAGGAGGCCATGAAGGCCAAGTCCGCGCAGGTCATTCCCATCATGGAGCGGGCGTTCCTGAAGAAGACAGCCAAAGAGTGGCTCAAGGAATTTCAGGCCGCGGACATTGTGTGCGGCATCCTGAACCACATGAGCGATGCCACCAAGGACGAGCAGGCTATCGTTAACGAGTTTGTGCAGGAGTATACCTGCCATAATGGCGAGAAGTGCATGATGCCCTGTCCGCCCGCCCGTCTGGCCTCTCAGCCTTTGCCCAAGTCCGGCTTTGCCCCTCTGGCCGGGGAGAACACTGTGGAGATTTTGGAGCGGATGGGTTACTCCGCCCAGGATATCGATCGTATGATGGCGGATGGCGCCGTTCAGTAAAGAAGTAAAAACAATCGCTCCATGGCTTGTTCAAGGAGCGGTTGTTTTTTTCTTTCAAATGCGCTATAATCAAAAAGAACAGGGGGGCGCGGAATGAACAATGTGACAAAAATCTGCGATACACTCTGGCGTCTTGAGATTCCCTACAAGGATATCTTCACCACGGTTTATGTGCTCAAAGGGGAGAATGGTACGATCCTCTTTGACACCGCAGATACACAGCAGGACGTGGAGGGGCAGATCCTTCCCATGCTTGAAACGATAGGGGTCAAAGCAGAGGAACTGAACTTTGTTTTTATCTCCCACAATCACCGGGATCACGCCGGTGGGTTGAAATGGGTGATGGAGCATTATCCGCGGGCCTGTATCCTGTCGCGTTCCACAGCACTTCAGGAGCAGTACGCAGACTTTAACTTCCATCTGCCTGAAGACGGAGAACTCATTTCCGGGCAGTTTCAGGTGGTCACCATTCCCGGTCATACCTACGACAGCATGGCTTTGCTGGATACGCAGACCAACACGCTGGTTACCGGTGATTGCCTCCAGCTGTACGGCATCTTCGGTTCTACCGACTGGGCCTGTGCCATTTCCCTTCCGATGGAGCATCGGAAGGCGGTGGAAAAGGTGCGCGGGCTGGGAGTTGAGTGTATCCTCACAGCCCACGACTACCATCCCTACGGCTTCTGCTACCGGGGCAGGGAAGCGGTGGAAAAGGCGCTGGATGCCTGTGTGGAGCCGCTGGAACAAATCAAGTCTATTCTGGTTGATAACCCGGATATGAATGACGCGGCGGTGCGTGAGACCTTCAATCAGATGGATCACCGCCCCACTGTGAATGTGCGTGTAGTTGCCGCTGTACGTAACGCCCTTGACCAGGGCGGGTTTTAACTTTACTCCGAAATCCACCAAGATATAAATTTTCTTCACAGGAGGCCAAATATGGAGACTATTTACATTACCGGACACCGAAACCCGGACACGGACTCCATCGTATCTGCCATGGCGTATGCCGCGCTGAAGAACGCTCTGGGCGACCGACGCTATCAGGCGGCACGTCTGGGCCAGATCAGTGACGAGACTCAGGCGGTCCTGGACCGTTTTGGAGTTCAGCCGCCACCTCTGCTTAACAACCTGCGCACTCAGGTACAGGATCTGGACTACGATACGCCGCCCATTCTGTCTCCTGCCGCCACAGTTAGCCGGGCCTGGCAGATGATGCAGGACGAGGGGTTCAAGGTCCTGCCCGTTGCCGGAGAGGACGGCTCCATTCAGGGGATGATTTCTGCCGGTGATATTGCCAGCAACGACGTGGCGTCTGTCCGGGATCCCTACATGAAGAGCCTGCCTGTATACAATCTGCTGTCTGTGCTGGAAGGGCGCATCCTGAACAAGAGCGGGGAAATGAAGGATGTGATCTCCGGTGAGGTGACCATTGCTCTGCCCACCGGGCGGGAGCATTTGATCTTCTCGGATCGGGACAGCATCGTAGTTTGCGGCGACCAGCCGGACATGATCCGCCGGGCCATGGAGCTGAATGTGAACTGCGTGATCGTTTGCCAGGCGGAGGTTGGCCAGGATCTGCTGGAGATGGAGACAGAGTCCTGCCTTATTTCCACGCCCTTTGATGCCTACCGTACCGTGCGCCTGATCTGCAACGCACTGCCCATTAGCGGCATCTGCAACAAAGACGACCTTGTTTGCTTCCATCTGGAGGATTACATAGACGATGTGCGTAACGCTGTGCTGGAAAGTCGCTTCCGCGCCTATCCCATTCTGGATGAAAAGGAAAAGGTGGTTGGAACGCTGTCCCGCTTCCATTTGCTTCGCCCCCGGCGCAAGCAGGTGATCCTGGTGGACCACAACGAGTTTGCCCAGTCTGTGGTAGGTTTGGAGCAGGCGGAGATTTTGGAGATCGTAGATCACCACCGCTTGGCGGATATTGAGACCAAAAATCCCATCTATGTGCGCAACGAACCCGTGGGAAGCACCGCCACCATCGTTGCCGGCATGTATCAGGAAAAGGGATTGATGCCCACGGAGACCATGGCGGGCCTTATGGCCGCCGCAATCGTGTCCGATACGGTCATGTTCAAGTCGCCAACCTGCACCCAGCGGGATATCGATGTGGCCAACCGCATGGCACGCATAGCCAATGTGTCCCTGGAAGATCTGGGTCAGGCGATCTTTGCGGCCAGCTGTGGTGACGACAAGACGGTGGAGGTCATGCTGAAAACCGACTATAAGGAATTCCATATTGCTGGTCACAATCTGGCCATAAGCCAGATCACCTGCATGGATTCCGACCGTCTGCTCAAGCGCAAGGATGAGTTCCTTGCGGCTATGAGCGAAATTCGCAGGAGCAAGCAGATGGATACCGTTCTGCTGATGATCACGGACGTGCTGCTGGACGGCACGCAGCTGCTGTTCCTGGGTGACGAGAACAATATTGTTCAGGCGTTCAATATCCGAAATCCGGAGGACAACTGTGCATTCCTGCCGGGCATTATGTCCCGCAAGAAGCAGGTGGTTCCCACTCTGTCCGCGTTGTGGGGATGATTTTCCGCATACAAAAGCTGCCGACATTTGGCCGGCAGCTTTTTTGTCTGGACGGCTCGAAAAAAGTGGGCAAATTTTCCTTGCAATAGGTAGGCGGTTGTGCTAATATAAGGTTCACAATGCAAAACGCAGGATTAGTACATCGGTAGTATGTCGGCTTCCCAAGCCGAAGAGGCGGGTTCGATTCCCGTATCCTGCTCCACGTCGTCGCGGACTACAATCGTTCGCGACGACTTTTTTTGTGAAATTCAAGCAGTTTTCGGTCTTTTACTTTGGTCTGAACCACCGTCCTGCGGGACATACTGCAAGGGACAAAAGGAGGATCAGGCCACATGGGATTTGAAGAACTGTACCGCCATGCGCTGGAGCGTGCCCTGCACGGCGGGGAGCGGGTGGAGGTCGGAGACGGTGAGCTTTACCACTTGGATTGTTTGCTCCAACCGGACAAGTATCCGCCTGTTCTGCGGCTAAAGGAGTGTGAGTGCGGGGCCGGGGAGGAACACTGTGCCGCTGCGTGTCTGTTTAACGCTATTGTCCGGGACGGACAAGGAATGCTGACCATTGATCCGGATCAATGCAATGGCTGCAGCGCCTGTATTGACGCCTGTAAGGCGGGAAACCTTACCGCCAGTCGTGATGCATTGCCTGCTCTCGATGCGCTCAAGCACGCCAAGGGCCCTGTCTTTGCCCTGATCGCCCCGGCCTTTCACGGCCAGTTCTCGCCGCAGGTGACCCCAGGAAAGCTGCGCAGCGCCTTTCGTGCGCTGGGATTTACCGGAATGGTGGAGGTGGCTCTGTTTGCTGATATCCTGACACTGAAGGAGGCTCTGGAGTTTGACCGGCATGTCAACGCGCAGGGGGATTTTCAGCTGACCAGCTGTTGCTGTCCGGTGTGGATCGGCATGATCCGAAAACAGTATCCGGAACTGATGAAGCATGTGCCCGGCGCGGTATCTCCAATGATCGCAGCAGGACGGGCGGTAAAACAGCTGCACCCGGATGCGTTGACCGTATTTGTCGGACCCTGCATTGCAAAAAAAGCGGAGGCGCGGGAAGCGGATGTGGCGGGGGCAGTGGACTATGTGCTGACCTTTCAGGAGATGCGTGACATCTTTCAGGCGGCGGACATCCGGCCGGAGGAGTTGGAAGAGTCGGAACGGGATCACTCCTCCCGGGCCGGACGGATCTATGCACGTACAGGCGGCGTGAGTGAGGCGGTGCGCTCCACGGTAGCGCAGCTGCGCCCGGGCCGTGCGATTCCGGTCAGTGCGATTCAGGCGGATGGTGTGAGTGCATGCCGCGCCCTGATTGAGACGATCAAGAAAGGGGAACACACAGCTAATTTTTTTGAAGGGATGGGGTGCCCCGGTGGCTGTGTGGGCGGGCCGAAGGTGCTGGTGGATGCGCAGGCCGGGCGGGAAAATGTGGAGAAATACGGACAAGAGGCCGCCTGTGCCACACCGCTGGAAAATCCTTATGTTCCGGAACTGCTGCGCCGGCTTGGCTTTTCTTCTGTTGACGATTTTCTGGAACACAGCGATATCTTTGTGCGGGATTTTGAGTTTTCCACGTTGCCGAACGGGAATTCCCAATGAAAAACATTGACAATCGGGGGAAATATGATAGAATACCAAAGGAAACGTTGTGACGGAACAAAGCACAGAACCGGCGTCTTTAGCGAGAGGGGATAGTGAAAGCCCTCGCGTTTGCCTGTGCAGGCCACTCCCGAACGGTCCGCGAGGAGCGGAACGCTTTATCCCCGTTAACGGATAACAGAGATTTAAAATTTGCCAGGCAAATTTTAAAATCAGGGTGGTACCGCGAGTGTATAGCTTCGCCCCTGACCATTGGTCAGGGGCGTTTTAATTTTTAAGGAGGATTTACAAATGAAAGTGAAACGCTTGTTGTCTCTGGGCTGTATGATCCTTGGTCTGTGCGTGCTGCTCACGGGCTGTATGGGGGGCAATCCCTTGCCGGAGGGGATGGATAAGGAAGCCGTCATCGCTGCCGGACAGGAGGTGCTGGACGAGCTTTTGGCCGGAGAATACGAGCTTATTCTGGCCCGCATCCGGGAGGATATCCGAAACCAGGAAGGTAAGGAGATCAATGTGGACGTGATCAAACAGCTGGTGGACGAGTACATCGTGCCCGATGAGCTGGGGGCGTTTGAGGAGGTCAGCGACACAGCGGCCGAGGGTGTGAGCGATCCGGAAGCCGAGCCTCACGGTGTCGCCATTTTCCACTGCAAGTACGAGGAGGAAAAAGTGGCCTTTGGCTTTGCTTTTGATGTGGATATGAATCTGATCGGGCTGAGCATCGCCCGTGAGTAAGAGAGAAAGAAATTGTTGGAGGAGAGACCAATGAAAAATTACGGAGTAAACGAACTGCGCGAGATGTTCCTGTCTTTCTTTGAGAGTAAGGGCCATCTGCGCCTGCCCAGCTTTTCCCTGATTCCCCAGAACGACGCGTCCCTGTTGCTCATCAACAGCGGCATGGCGCCCATGAAGCCCTACTTCACCGGTGAGCAGGAGCCTCCCCGCGCCCGGGTGTGCACCTGCCAGAAGTGCATCCGCACCGGCGACATTGAGAACATCGGCAAGACCGCCCGGCACGGCACCTACTTTGAGATGCTGGGTAACTTCTCTTTTGGCGACTACTTCAAGCGGGAAACCATCCACTGGTCCTGGGAATTCCTGACCTCTCCCGAGTGGGTGGGTCTGGACCCCAACCGCCTGTACCCCTCTGTTTTTGAGGGCAACGAGACCACTCCTGCCGATGACGAGGCCTTTGATATCTGGAATAAGGAAGTCGGTGTTCCCGCCGACCATATTTTCCGCTTCGGCAAGGCTGACAACTTCTGGGAGCATGGCTCCGGTCCCTGCGGCCCCTGCTCCGAGATCTACTATGACCGCGGCGAAAAGTACGGCTGCGGCAGCCCTGACTGCAAGGTCGGCTGCGATTGCGACCGCTATATTGAGGTTTGGAACAACGTCTTCTCTCAGTTCAACAGCGACGGCGAGGGCCACTACGAGGAACTGAAGCAGAAGAACATCGACACCGGCATGGGTCTGGAGCGTCTGGCCTGCGTGTGTCAGGAAGTTCCCTCCCTGTTCGATGTGGATACGGTCATGAACATCACCAACAAGGTGTCCGAGATCACCGGTGCCCACTACGGCGAGAGCGCCGCCAAAGATGTATCCCTGCGTGTGATCACCGACCATATCCGCTCATCTTCCTTCATGATTTGCGACGGCGTGCTGCCCTCCAACGAGGGTCGCGGCTATGTGCTGCGCCGTCTGCTGCGCCGTGCTGCCCGTCACGGTAAGCTGTTGGGCGTGAACGAGCCTTTCCTGTACAAGGTGTGTGACACCGTGGTGCATGAGAACGAGGGCCACTATCCCGAACTGCGCGAGCGTCAGGACTATATCACCAAGGTCATCCGCACCGAGGAGGAGAACTTTGCCAAGACCATCGATGCCGGCCTGAAGATCTTCAACGACATGATGGCGGACCACAAGGCCAAGGGCGAGACTGCCTTCTCCGGCGCAGATGCGTTCAAGTTGTACGACACATATGGATTCCCCATCGATCTGACCATCGAGATGGTGACCGAGCAGGGCATGACTCTGGACGAGGCGGAGTTCCGCAAGCAGATGGACGAGCAGCGCACCCGCGCCCGCAAGGCCCGCGAGGCTTTGGGCGATTTGGGCTGGGCCGGTGTGGAGTTTGGCAAGGAAGTGCCTGCTACCGAATTTGTCGGCTACGGCAACACCATCATTGACGACGCCAAGGTGGTCGCTATCGTGGTGGAGAACGAGCAGGCGGAAGAGCTGATGCCCGGCGTGGAAGCCATCGTGGTGCTGGACAAGACTCCATTCTATGCTGAGATGGGCGGTCAGGTGGCCGACCATGGCGTGATTACTGCAAATGGAATATCCTTTACAGTGACTGACGTTCAGAAGAATAAGGGTGGCAAGTATATGCACACCGGCAAGCTGACTGAGGGCGTGCTCAAGCTGGGTGACACCGTTTGCGTGGCCATCGATCTGGACCGCCGGAATGCTATCATGCGTGCCCACTCCGCCACACATCTGCTGGATAAGGCCCTGCGCACTGTGCTGGGTGACCACGTCCATCAGGCTGGTTCTCTGGTGGAGCCTGACC
>JAZSJB010000003.1:0-20627 GCA_045534105.1 Lawsonibacter sp.
CGATACCCCGGGAACTGGCCCAGGTAACGGCATTGTTGTACCATTGACCTGCGGGCACGTCAGAGAACGCATGGTTCTTACCGTTAAGTGCCGGCTTCCCTTCTTTGTTGTAAAGCACCTGCACGACCTGAGCACGCGTCAGAGTGGCGTGAGGGCCAAAGATATCGGCACCGAAGCCGCCCATCACGCCGTTGGACAACACCCAGTCCACCGCCTCGTGGTACCATGCGTCTTTGGTCACATCGGTCATAGCCGCGGCAGGGCAATTATGTTCTGCCCCGAGGACTGGAAGAAGAACCAGCTGGGTCAGCAGCAGTCCGGTTACAAGGCAGCTCAGGAGTTTTTTCATGTTCATCGCAAAGCCCCCTCTTTCAGCGCAGATTTCTCTTAATTTTACCACGTGTCTTAAACGCGCGCAAGAGCAAGACGAAAACAGGACGCCCTCCATCCGAAGGGCATCCTGTTTCACACGTTATCCTTTTTACCGGCAGCTATATAACATAACCATGGCTATCTGTCCCAGCAGCAGCGCAGGCATGCCAAACCGAAAACGGTTGTGTCTGGTCTTGTGGCGAAAGGTCTTCATCCCGGCAATAACTCCCACCGTTCCACCCAGCAAGGCAGTGGTAAGCAGAGTTTTTTCCGCGATTCGCCAAGCCCCCCGCTTCGCCTTCCACTTGTCCAGACCCATAAGCAGAAATCCTGCCGCGTTTATGGCCGCCAACCACAGCAACACCGCCTGCGGCAGCTCATTCATCGGACTTCTCCTGTTCCTGCTGGGCAGGCTCCTCCACCTTGGACTCTTCCTCAATTTCGGGCTCGGGCGCAGCCACAGGCTCACTCACCATGTGGATGTTCCGGGCAGGAGGCTCGATATCTCCGGTCAATCTACCCTTGGAACGGGTGGAAGCGTAAGCGTCCTCCACCAGAGCGGGGTCACGGCCCTCAATGATGGCAACCATCTCGCCGCCGGTGATGGTCTCCTTATCCAGCAGGTATTCCACCACCTTGTGCATATCCTCCAGATTCTCCCGGATGACCTGTACCGCATCCTCATAGCACGTGTCCAGAATGACCTTGACTTCCTTATCCATGGCCGCAGCGGTGTCCTGAGCGCAGTCCAGCCCGTAGCCGCCGTCCAGATACTGGTTGCGGAGGGAAGCCAGCGCCATCATGCCAAACTCCTCGCTCATACCGAACATGGCCACCATCTTGCGGGCGATGTCCGTGGCCTCCTGAATGTCCTGAGAGGCACCGTTGGTCATGGTGTTCAGCACCACCTGCTCAGCGGCACGGCCACCCATGGACACGGCAATCTTTGCCATGAGTTCTTCCTTGGTGCGCAGGTTGGTCTTATCCTCCTCGGGCATGAGCAGGGTGTAGCCCAGAGAACCCTCGGTGTGGGGCACGATGGTGATCTTCTGCACCGGCTCGGCATTTTTCTGCTTGTAGGCCACCATGGCGTGACCTACCTCATGATAGGCCACCAGCTTGCGCTCGAAGGGCGTAAGCACGGAATTCTTCTTCTCACTGCCGGCGATGACAAACTCAAAGGAGGCCAGCAGATCCTCCTGATTGACAAAGCGCCGGCCCTGACGCACCGCCCGCAGGGCGGCCTCGTTGGCCAGATTGGCAAGGTCAGCACCTACGCACCCCGCGGTGGCGAGGGCGATCTTCTTCAGGTCCACGTCCTCCGCCAGCTTGATCTTGCGGGTGTGCACCTGCAGGGTGGCAAGCCGTCCGGCCAGATTGGGGCGGTCAATGGTGATGCGCCGGTCAAAGCGGCCGGGACGCAGCAGGGCACTGTCCAGTACCTCGGGCCGGTTGGTAGCGGCCAGAACGATGACGCCTTTGGTGGGGTCGAAGCCGTCCAGCTCCGCCAGCAGCTGGTTCAAGGTCTGCTCCCGCTCGTCGTTGCCGCCCATGCGGTTGTCGCGGGATTTACCGATGGTGTCGATCTCATCAATAAAAATGATGCAGGGGGCCATCTTGGCCGCCTCTTTGAACAGGTCGCGCACACGACTTGCGCCCACGCCCACGAACATCTCCACAAAGTCCGAGCCACTGATGGAGAAGAAGGGCACACCCGCCTCACCGGCCACCGCCTTGGCAAGCAGGGTCTTGCCGGTGCCCGGAGGGCCGACCAGCAGGGCACCCTTGGGCAGCTTGGCACCGATCTCGGTGTACTTGCCGGGGTTATGGAGAATGTCGATGATCTCCTGCAGAGACTCCTTGGCCTCGTCCTGTCCTGCCACATCGGCAAAGGTGACTCCGGTGGACTTCTCCACATACACCTTGGCGTTGGCCTTGCCTACACCGCCGATGCCGCCCATACCGCCGCCCTTGCTCATACTGCGCATAAGGAAGAAGAACAGGGCAACCATGACCAGCATGGGCAGGAAACTGAGCAAAACATCAAACAGCGAGATGCCCTCCGCCTCATCACTGCCGTATTCTACCCCGTGTTCCTCCAGCAGCATGATCAGCTGAAGATCGTACTGGGGAAGGACGGGAGCATAATACTCCACCTCGATGCCTTCTTTGCCCAGAACGGATATAAGGGTGTTTTGCTGTTCATGCTCCTCACCCAGATCCACCGTCACCCCCTCTTTCAGTGTGATGGTGTACCGGGTGGGTCCCATGTGGACATAGTCCACCTTATCCTCCTCCACCCAGGCGCGGAAGGTGGAGTAGTCCACCTGAACGTTGTTTGCATCCGCAAACATGGCAGTGCAACCGTTGAAGATCAGGGCCAAAAACAGCGCCCAGCCCACAATGTTCACTATGCCGACGATCTTATTCGGTTTGTTTCCGTTTCCTTTTTTCTGCGGTCTCATATGGAGCAATTCCTCCTGTATTTCTCTGTGGCACCGCCTATCCGGCACCATATTCTTTTTGATATTGTGTGCATCATACCATAGCTGCCTGACAAATACAAGGAAAGCCGCTGTAAACTTTTTATGAAACTTTGCAGACTGGCATCATTTTATGCTTTCACCTCCATCCCCCATGTGCTATAATGTAATTACTTGTCTATTCTGCGCCGGTTTTCCCGGCGGTATTTCGGAGGGATCCCATGAAAGAACGTACTCCCCTGCGCCGCTCCGCCCCTATCGAGGCGGAAAATGACGGTGTCATTGAGGGCCGCAACGCGGTGATCGAGGCTCTGCGTGCCGGTGTGACCATTGATAAGATCTTCATCATGAAGGGGGAGACGGACGCCACTTTGGGCCACATCGCCTCCTCCGCCCGTGAAAAGGGTATCGTGGTGGTGGACGCTGACCGGCGCAAGCTGGACGGCATGAGCCGCACCCACTCCCATCAGGGCGTCATCGCTCTGGCCGCCGTACGGGAATACGCCAGCGTGGAGGATATTCTTAACGCCGCCCGGGAAAAGGGCGAGGCACCCCTGATCGTGGTATGCGACGAGCTCAGCGACCCCCATAATCTGGGTGCCGTCATCCGTACCGCCGAGTGCGCGGGAGCCCACGGGGTCATTATCCCCAAGCGCCGCTCCGCAGGCCTTACCGCTATTGTGGGCAAAACCTCTGCCGGTGCGGTAGCCCACCTGCCTGTGGCCCGTGTCCCCAACATTCCTGCCCTGCTCAAGCAGCTCAAACAGGAAGGGGTATGGGTATTCGGCACTGCCGCTGACGCGGACACCTCCCTTTACAAAGCCGACCTGAAAGGCCCCACCGCTATCGTCATCGGCAGCGAGGGGGATGGCATGGGCCGCCTTGTGGCGGAAAACTGTGATTTTAAAGTCAGTATTCCCATGAAAGGCCACATCAACTCTTTGAACGCCTCTGCCGCCGCAGCCATCATGCTCTATGAGGCGGTCAGACAGCGTCTTTCCTAACAGAGACCTTTTATACCAAGGAGTCAGAAATGAGCGAGCACGATGAGAAAAAACTGAATCAGGACAAAGAGCTTGCTCAGCTTCGCTCCATGGTTGGCGATGCGGACAAGAGCGACTTCTCGCTGGACGACATTCTGGCCGAATATTCCGACCGAAAGTCACCGGGAAGTGTGGTCAATATGTCCCCCGAAGGGGAGGATGACGACAATCTGCTCCTGTTCCCCGGTATCCTGCCCGATCCCAAGCCACCCGTGGAAGAACCCACCCCCAACGAAGAGAGCGAGCCGGAAGAAGAAACATCGGGCGCGGAAGAAGTCGAGGCTGACCCCGTCCCGGACCAACCTCCCTCCTCCCGTCCGGAATCTTCCGCCGCCGATAATGTGATCTCTTTCCCGGAAAAGGAGGGGCGCATCTCTGCCCTGCTCCACAACCTGTCCCGAAAGGCGGACAACTACGCCGAGCACATGTTCGAGGACGAGGATATGCCCTCCAGCCCGGAGACCCGCCGCATGGAGGAGCTTATTCCGGGCGTGGATATTGAGGACGCACCCCAGCGCCAGCGCCGCCCCCGGCGGGAAGATCCTCCCGAGCCCGACCTATCTGCCCAGGAGCTGGCCCAGCAGTACGGAAAAGGCATCAAAAGCCTGCGCACCCGCATCACGCTGACCTTTCTGCTTCTGCTCCCCGCCCTGTACCTGTTGCTGGAGCATTTGCTCCCTGTGGCTCGTATTCCCCATCCCGCGGACCTGACCCAACCGCTGCTTACCCTGCCGCTGAAGATCTGGATCAGTGCCGGCCTTCTGGCTGTATCCATGCTTCTTTCCCACGACATTCTGGCCGGCGCAGTGTCCCGGCTGTGCCGGGGGCGGCTTGGAATGGACACGGTGCTGCTGCTGGCCTGTACGGCCTCTCTGGCTGACGCGGTGTCCATGCAGTTTCTCCTCCCCCGTCAGGAGCTTCCCTACTGCGCCCTGAATATTCTGGGCCTGTGGCTGGCCCTTCGGGGCGAGTATCATCGGCGGCGTGGTCTGCGCCTTGCCTGCCGGGCGGCAGCGGCCAGTTCCGAACCCTATCTGGTCACACTGGATGATGGCAAGTGGAATGGCCGGGACACCTATACCAAACATTCCGGTACGCCCACTGGCTTCGGCAGTCAGATCCAGGCTGATGACGGCGCCCAGCGCATCTTCCGCGCGGTCTGTCCCCCTGTGCTCATTGGCTGCGCTGCTCTGTCCGTGCTGGCCTCGGTGGGTGCGGGACATCCCCAGCGCATCCTCTGGGCCCTGTCGGCTACCCTCACCGCAGCCTGTTCCCTGTGTTCTCCTCTGATTTTCAGCCGTCCCTTCCATAAGCTGGCCCGCCGGCTGGTACAGAGAGGAGGTGCGCTGGCCGGTTGGCCGGGCGCAGCCAACTCCCGCCGGGGTGACGGTATTCTGCTGACCGACCTGGATCTGTTTCCGCCCGGCGCAGTCACCCTCAACGGCATCAAGGTCTTTGGTGACTGGTCCACAGAGCGGGTGATCGGTTACACCGCCACCCTGATCCGTGCCTCCGGCAGCGGACTGGACAAGCTGTTCCACGACCTGCTGCGAACCCAGGGTGCCATTTACCGTCAGGCAGACCGTCTGTGCTGTTACGAGGGCGGCGGCTTGTCCGCGAACATCCGGGGCGACCAGGTGCTGGTAGGCTCCGCGGCGTTCATGCGGCTTATGGATGTGTCCCTGCCCCAAGGGCTGAATGTGAAAAATGCCGTGTTCTGCTCCATTGACGGTGAGTTGGCCGGCATCTTCGCCCTGAACTACTCCCTGCCCGATGTGGTATTTCCCGCTGTGGCTTCCCTGCTTCAGGAGCGGATTGCCCCCGTGCTGGCCACCCGGGACTTCAACCTGATCCCCGCCATGCTGCGTCAGCGTTTTAAGCTGGCCGCCGACCGCATGGACTTCCCCCCGGTCGAACGCCGCCGTGAGCTGTCCGCCCCAGACCAGTCCCACAACACCACCCTCACCGCCGTACTTTGCCGGGAAGGCATCTATCCTTTTGCGGAAACGGTGGTTGGTGCCCGGCGTCTGCGTCTGGCTGTGCGGCTGAACGCGGTGCTGGCCTGTTTGGCATCGGTGCTTGGTCTGCTTCTGGCCGCCTATCTCACCGGTGCGGGTGCATACACCTCTATCTCCCCGGTCAGCCTGCTCGTCTACCTTTTCCTGTGGCTCATTCCCTCCTGGTTCATTACAGGTTGGGTGGATCAATACTGATATAAACACCTGCGCCCAAAGCACAACCATCGGGTACTGCAAACATCCCCTTATAAAAAACATGGAGAATTACCGTTTGGTAATTCTCCATGTTTTTTGCTCAATGATTTTAATTGGCCAAAATTCACAGTTTACTCCGGACCCGTTTTATACGATGGTATAGCTACCCCGCACAAGAACCTTCACCGTGTTTGCGGTGGCTGTGATCCCCCGGCCGGCAATTGTGGCCATATACAGGTGGTTGGTGGCCAGATCTTCCCCGTTGCCCAGAGCAGAGCCCGTTGTGGTATTGATCAGCCCGGGATTGGAGGGAGACAGGCATCGAGCCGTTCCAATGCGCAGCATCACCTCACAACCAATTTCCATGTTCAGCTTCTGATCCTTTTTCAGGGTAACTACGGTGTAGCTGGATGCGTTCTGCTCCCCGCTTTCCTCCCCCACGATCTCTTCCATCTTTGCGGAATAGGTGCGAATCTCCTGGTCCAGCTTGTTCACCAGCTCCTGCTGATGGGCCTGCGCCCTGCCGTCCACCTGTTCCAAAATGGCAGGGATCGCTGTCTTGGTAAGATAGCTCAGCGTGATAAGCGGATCCGCCTGCGTCCCCTCACCCGCGGCAATCGCCGCTCCGGCCATCAGGCACACAGCGGCCATAACCACCGCTCCCAAACGAACGCCCCAATATTTCTTATTCTTCATTCTATGTAACTCCTCTATGTGTCGGGACGCCCCACAGGGGCGTCCCTGTTTGCTTACACCATTGTCTCCGGGTGCAGGCCAAAGCTGACGGCAATGGCACTGTCCACTTGTCTCATGACCCGCTCATCCACCTTTCCCATGTGTTCCCGCAGACGGCGCTTATCCAGAGTACGGATCTGCTCCAGCAAGATCACAGAATCCTTGGGCAATCCGTAACTCATGGCTGCCAGCGAGATATGGGTCGGCAGGCGGGCCTTGCCGGTCTGTGAGGTGATGGCCGCAGCAATGACCGTGGGGCTGTGCCGGTTTCCTGTATCGTTCTGCACGATGAGTACCGGCCGCACGCCGCCCTGCTCACTGCCTACCACCGGGCTGAGATCGGCATAAAAGATGTCGCCCCGTTTCACACTGTTATCCACACTCTTCACACTCCGCCGGAAAATAGTACGCGTTACCGGAGAGCTCCTATGTAACGCAGCACTATGATTTTCCCACGGGGCGGCTCAGATTATACCATTCCAGCAAAATTCCCTGAGGCCGCCCCAACCCGGCGGCGGGACGCTCCGGTCCCGCTGCTCCGTGTCATACTATGCCGCACACAGGGCAGAGGTTCAAGGCTTCCAGATCCGGGGTACGCGGGGTGCGATACCGCACAGCAGTTCATACTGGATCGTCCCAATCAGGTCCGCAGCATCCTCCAGAGGTTTGTTCCTATCGAAAACCACAGCCACAGCTCCCTCCTGCACATCAGGCAGGTCGGTGATGTCCACCATGCACATATCCATGCAGATCCGTCCAAGAATCGGGGCACGCCGTCCGTCAAACTCCACCCAGAAGCGATCGGACAGCGGGCGTGGAAATCCGTCTCCATAGCCCAGCGGAAGCACCGCCACGCGGCTGTCCCGCTCCAGCACCCGGGTGCAGCCATAGCTCACCGCTGTCCCCTTGGGCAGCTCACGCACCGCACTCACCCGGGAGTGTAGGGACATAACCGGAACGAGTCCCGGTCCATCCAGTCCGCAGTAGGAGGGATCAGGATAATGCCCATACAGGGCAATGCCCGGACGTACCATATCAAGATGGGTACAAGGATATTTTAACGCAGCGGCACTGGCGGCGCAATGACAAATTTCAAAGGTCAGACCATAAACTTTTTCCAGCCGGTCCAGCACGTCCAAAAAGCGGGTGAACTGGAGCATGGTATACTCCTCATCCCCATCGGCATTGGCAAAGTGGGTAAATATCCCCTCATGCTCCAGGTGGGGCAGGGCACACAACTCAGCCACCTCTTTTGCGGCCAGGACCGGGGCGTGGCCCAGGATCCCCACCCGGCCCATGCCGGTGTCCAGCTTGACGTGTATCCGCGCCGTTTTTCCCTGCCGCCCGGCGGCATGGGACAGGGCACGGGCCAGCTCCACAGAGGAAACCGCCTGGGTAATGTCATATTCCACCACCTGCTCTGCCAGTTCCGCAGGAATCACTCCCAGAATCAGAATAGGTGCGGTGATCCCCGCCCGGCGCAGTTCAATGGCCTCATCCAGCCAGGCCACAGCCAGCATTTCGCAGCCCCATCCCACAAGTCTGCGGGCCACCTCTGCCGCGCCATGGCCATAGGCGTTTGTCTTGACCACGCCCAAAAAGCGGCATCCGGGACGCAGCATCGCCCGCAGCGTCCGGTAGTTGTGTTCCAGGGCAGACTCAGACAGCTGCACCCAGCTCCTTTGTTTTTCCCATTCCATGGTCACACACTTCTCTCTTTTGCCTCTCAATTCAGGGCAAACTGTTCAAATTCACACAAGATCACCCGGTATCCGTCCATCAGGATCTCTCCCTGCAACATTGCGTGGGTCTGCGCGTCAAACCACAGGTTGGTCTGCCGCCCTTGCCTGGCAGGAATGTCCGGGTCCCGGTACGCAACACGAAGGGTTTCCCGCTCCCCCAGCAGTTCTGCCGCACAGTTGTCCATAAAGCCGGAACGGGCGGTCTCCAGCAGGGCAGGCACCGCATCGAGCGGGGTCAGTCCATCCAGAGCCAGCGGTCCTGTCTCCAACACCGCTCCGTCGTACTCCAGCCGGCTGTCGCCGCCGACCAGGTGTGCAGTCACCCCCGCAACTTCCTCCGGTTTCACCACGCTCAGGACCAGGTCTTCTGCTGTCGACGTCACATCTACGGTATAGGTATACACCCGCTGTCCATAGTCCGCCGTCACATTCAATCTGGCACTGCAGCCCTTGGCTACCAGATATTCACCTCGAATAGCCAGTGCCTGCTCCTGAGGTCCATTTCCCCCTGTTCCACCACAGGCGGACAGCAGAAGGGTCATCATCAGTACGCATATCACACCTGATCTGCGCACAACCGTTTCCTCCTGTTTTATTCACTCAATTCCATCAGCGCCCGCGGCAGATATGCCAGCAGGTCTGTTGGGGTCATTGCATACTCTCCCAGGTCACCGGCGGCAAGGTCACCCGCCCGCCCATGGAGCCAAACGGCCATGGCCGCGCTCTCCGGCACCTCAAACCCCTGCCCGATCAATGACAGGAGCATCCCCGCCAGCACATCCCCGCTGCCGCCCTTGGCCATGCCGGGGTTTCCGGTGGTGTTGATCCATACCCGGCCATCCGGCGCGGCTATGACCGTGCGGTGGCCTTTTAGGACCACAGTACAGTTATGCCCACGGGCAAAATCCAATGCCGCTCCGGTGCGGTCAGCTACAGGGGCACCGCATCCGGTCAGCCGGGCAAACTCCCCCTCATGGGGCGTAATAACGGTGGGAGCAGTGCGGGCAGACAACAGCTGCGGACATTCCGCCAATGCGTTGATGCCATCCGCGTCCAGTACCAACGGAACATCCAACCGGGAAACGATGCTGCGCACCAGCTGCTCCGCCTCCGTTGTCCGGCCAAGGCCGGGTCCCACAAGTACCCCGTCACAGGCAGACATCCGCTCCAATATCTCTTCTATATTATGGGGCAACGGATAGGGCATGGCTTCACCGCACTTGACAGCCACCACGCTCCATATGTCCTCCGGCACCCCCAAAAACACAAGTCCCGACCCAGAACGCACCGCTCCATTGGCCGCAAAAACAGGTGCCCCAGTATATCCCACACTGCCCGCAAGAATATGCACCCGGCCAAAATCGCCTTTATGCGCATCCCGCCGTCTGCGGGGCAACCGGAAGGTATCATGCTGCACATGCACAGGTTCCATACCGTGCCCCCCTTTCTTTTTTCTATCATAGCACAATCACCCGCGGATGTCACCCACCAAAACAAACTCTCACCGCCCAGGCAGCCGCTATAAATCCGGCCAGGTCCGCACACAAGGCAGCGGGGACTGCGTAACGTGTTTTTGTAATGCCTACCGCCCCAAAATACACAGCAATGGTATAAAAGGTGGTCTCGGTAGAGCCAAGCATTACCGCCGCCACACGCCCGATATAGGAATCCGGACCATACGCGGCGATCAGTTCAGAACCCACTCCAAGGGCGGCACTGCCGCTGACAGGGCGGACCAGCATGAGCGCCACCGTCTCCGGCGGAATACCCAACCGGTCCAGCAGAGGAGCCATTAGCCGCGCCGCGAGCTCCAGCGCCCCGGACGCCCGGAGCATGTGCACCGCCGCCAGCAGGGCGATGAGGGATGGTATGATCCGCATCAGCGTATTCAGCCCTTCTCCCGCCCCATGGACCAGCGCGGTGTATACATCCACGCGACGGCCCATGGCGTACAGCGCCACTCCCGCAAGGATCAGGGGCACCAGCATGGTATAGAAAAGGTCCAAGCTCAACACCTCCACAGCCGCGCGCACACTTTCGCCGCAGTAATTCCCACCCCCACGGATATGGCGGAAGCCAGCCATACCGCCGGCAGGATGTCAAAGGGTGCCGCGCAGCCCGCGGCGGAACGCACCGTAGCCACCGTGGTGGGGATCAGCTGGATGGATGCCGTATTGCATACCACCAGCATGCAAAGGCTGTCACTGGCCACCGTTCCGCTCCTGCAGCTCATCCGCCGGGCCGCCTCCAACCCCAACGGGGTGGCCGCGTTACCCAACCCCAACAGGTTGGCCGACACATTGGCCGAGATACTGTCCATCACACCCCGGTCGTCCGCCACTGCAGGGTATAACCGCTTCAGCACAGGACGCAGCAGCCGGGAGAGCTTGTGGGCAAGCCCGGACCTGCGCATAACCTCCATCACTCCCGTCCACAGACACATCATCCCGGCAATGGACAGGCACAGTTCTACCGCCGCGTGCGTCCCGTCCACTGCCGCCGCAGCCACCTCCGCGCCCCGGCCCGTGGCCAGACCGCACAGAATGGATATCACCACCATTCCAGTCCAAATTACAGTCATGGTCATCCGGTCCACCTCCCCTTACACAGATATGGGACCGGCAGGAAAAACATGCCCCGCCCAATTTCTTTTTCTCTTCTTGTTTTTCCAGTATTTTACAAATACTTCCAACTTTTTTATATAGCTGACAAAATTTTCATTTTTTCCCGTTGACATCCAAATCTGGGACCGTATAATAAAATCAAAGTCCCCATTTACATACAGAAAGGAACGATCCCATTGAAATCGACCGGTATTGTGAGAAAAGTGGACGAACTCGGCCGCATCGTACTGCCCATCGAGCTGCGACACACACTGGATATCGAACCCAAGGACTCTCTGGAGATTTACGTGGATGGCAACACCATCATGCTGCGCAAATACCAGCCCGCCTGCATCTTCTGCGACGATGCCAGGGATGTGATCCTGTTTCGCGGTAAAAATGTGTGCGTAAACTGCATCAAGACCCTGAACAAGGATATCTGAACAAACAAAAAAAGGAGAACGGCATCGCCGTTCTCCTTTTTCTTTATCAAAGTTTCTTTCCCTTGTAGGTCAGTCCGCTGTACCGGGTGATCGGATCAATACGCACATCTTTCTCGCGGATCTCATAATGCAGGTGATTGCCCGTGGACCGGCCCGTGGTGCCCACATAGCCCAGCACCTGCCCCTGTTTGACCACGTCCCCGGCCTTGACCGCCCGGGAGTTCATATGGGCATACAGGGTGGTATTCCCGTTGCCGTGGTCCACTACCACATAGTTTCCGTAGCCGCCCTGGTTATAGGCGGAGGTCAGCACCACACCGCTCTTGGCAGCCAGGATCTTAACCCCCTTCGGGGCGGGCACGTCAATGCCGGAGTGGGTGGCAGGCTTTCCGGTAAAGGGGTCCTTGCGTCCGGCAAACAGAGAGGACAGGTTAGTGTAGTCAGGCAGGGGCCACTTATACCCTGACTCACTGGTGATCTTTTTTCCCTGTGCAGCCAGCTGAGCGGCCAGTTCCTTCTGCTTGCGGGCGATTTCTGCGTCCATCTGCTTGGCCAGAGCCTCCAGTTCCTTCACCGAATGCTCCACCTGATTTTTCTGCTTGTTGATTTGGGAGATGAGCTTGTCCACCTCGGACTCACGGCTTTCCAGCTCCTTGCGGGCCGCCACCTGTTTTTCCTTGGCTGCCTGCTGCTCGGTACGGGCCTGCTCCATCTGGTCCTTGCTCTGCTTCAGCTGCTGGCGCTTTGCGATCAAGCTGTCCATGACCGCATTGTCATATTCCATGATCTCGTCCACCATGATCAGCCGGTCCAATAAATCGGAAAAGCTGACCGCGTTGAAGAGGATGGCCCAGTAGTTGACGTCGCCCTCCTCCTCCATGTACCGCACCCGCTGACAGAACAACTCGTACAGCTGCGCTTCCTCCTGCTCAGTCTGGACGATCCCGGTCTGAGCCTGTGTGATCAGCTCGTCGTATTTGGATATCTGCTGATTGATGTTGCCGACCTCGGACTGGATGACGTTGATCTGCTGCTCCAGCAGTTCCTTCTGATCCATGGCCTTGTTCTTGTCCGCAGCAATGGCCTTGAGCTGCTTTTGCAGCTCGGCCTTTTGCCTGTCCAAATCACCGGCATCCGCCTTCAGACTGTCGATTTCCGCCTGCGTAACGGCCAACACGTTGGGAGAAACAATTTGGGGCAGGGGTACCAGCATGGCCAGCGCCAGCAGCACGCTCAGCGCTCTGCACAGCATGGCCGTGTATCTTCGCCTTTTGCGCATGGGTTCCTCCTTACAGCACGCTCAGTGCATTGAGCAGGATGGGCAGCACCATGAGCACCGCCATCAGACCGGCCATGACAGCCATAAATATTTTCTGTCTTTTCTGCCGCTTACTCATTGCAAAACACCTCTTTTCAACATCAGACCTGCAGGAATTTGCGAATCGCCATCAGGGAACCGCCCACACCGATCACAAAACCGGATGCGGCGAAGATGGCCAAAATACGTTTTGCCATATCGGCGTAAGGAATCACGACCACAAGGCTCATCCCGTTGGCCTCGATCACAAAGCTGCACACCAGCTGGTAGATCCCCCACTGCAAGAAAAACGCCAGCAACGCACCGGTCATACCCAAGATCAGCCCTTCAAACACGAAGGGCCAACGCACAAAGCCGTTGGTTGCACCACACATTTTCATAATGGCGATCTCCTCCCGACGGTGGAAGGTGGCCAGCTTGATGGTATTGGAAATAATAAACAGAGAGATAATCATCAGAATGCCGATCAGCACCAGCGCTACGCCGGTGGCGATGTTGCGCAGCAGCACAAATCCCTGAGCAACCTTCAGCAACACGCTGATCTTGGCGATCCCAGGAACCTTTCCCACCAGATCCACCGTATCAGACATGTCCTCAATGTCCTTCACATGAATGCGGTAGCGATCTCTCAGCACGCTGGCCGGCAGGTTGAACAGCAGTTCGTTTTCCTCCCGACCCTGCAGGAAATCTTCCAGTGCCTGCTCCCGGGTGACAAAGGTGACCGAAGCCACATTATCCAAAGAGGCAAGCTGCTCCTCCAGCCCCCGTCCCTGCTCCTGAGTGTAGCTCTCGTCCACATAGGCCAGGAACTCGTTCTCCTTCTCCAGCTCACCCAGCATATGCTCCAGGTTGACCGCCAGCAGAGTAAAGGTGCCCATGATGAGAAGGCAGGCCACGATCATGCACACGGCCGCGAAAGACATGAAGCCGTGGCTGAATACATTGTGCAAACCTTCACTGATGTAATATCCGGAATTAAGTCGTCTGGCCATTGTAATACCCGCCTGTCTCGTCGCTGATAATGCGACCGTTCTCTATGGCCACAACCCGCTTGGCAAAGCGGTTGACCAGTGCTTTTTCATGGGTGACGACCAGCACGGTGGTCCCCAGTCCGTTGATGCGTTCCAGCAGCGTCATGATCTCCAGAGAACGCTGGGGGTCAAGGTTGCCCGTAGGCTCGTCGGCAATGATCATGCTGGGGTTGTTCACCAGCGCCCGGGCAATGGCTACGCGCTGCTGTTCACCACCGGACAGTTCGGATGGGTAATGGTCCGCCTTCTGCTCCAGCCCCACCAATTCCAGAACATAGGGAATGCGCCGGCGGATCTCCCGGTTGGAGGAACCCACCGCCCGCATCACGAAAGCCAGATTCTCCCACACCGTCTTCTTGTCGATCAGGCGGAAGTCCTGAAAGATGATACCCAGCGTGCGGCGCATATAGGGCACCTGGCTGGGACGGATGTTGTTCAGGTTGTAGCCGTTGACCATCAGCCGTCCTTCCGTGGGCGCAATCTCTGCGGTGATGAGCTTGATAATGGTGGATTTTCCGGAACCGGACGGCCCCACCAAAAAGACAAACTCTCCATCATCAATGCGTACGTCCACCCCTTTCAGGGCCTTGGTACCGTTGTCATATTCCTTTTCAATGTCGATCAGCCGAATCATGTGCTTCCCCACTTAATCCTTGGATTTTCCACAGCTCTAAGCTAAGTCGAGCCGTATACATTTCATCTTTCAGTTTATCATATTTCCCGTGTTATGTAAATGACATTTTTAGTGAAACTGCCCTGTTTTCCGTCAATCATCGTCTGCCTCATCTGCCGGATTTTGTAACGCTCCCTGCCCCCTTTTTACCGCTCTTTCCCAAAAAATCGCCGTTCGCACACAGCGAACGGCGATTTTGGTTTTTTCAGGATTCGATCCCTCTGGAAATGAGGTACTTTTTCACCATGAGCGCCACCTTGAATGTGATGGCATCGTCAAACTCTCTCAGGTCAAGGCCGGTAAGCTTCTTGATCTTCTCCAGACGGTAGACCAGGGTGTTGCGGTGAACGAACAGCTTGCGGGCCGTTTCGGACACGTTGAGGTTGTTCTCAAAGAACTTGTTGATGGTGAGCAGGGTCTCCTGATCCAGCGCATCAATGGGATTCTTCTTGAACACTTCCTGCAGGAACATCTGGGACAGGGTAGTGGGCAGCTGATAGATCAGACGGCCGATACACAGATTTTCATAATTGATGATGAGCTTTTCCGTGTCAAACACCTTGCCCACATCAATGGCAACCCCAGCCTCCTTGTAAGCGCGGGCCAGGTCACGGATGTGGTCGACCACGGTTCCGATGCCGATGACCACCTTGATGTTCAGCTCCTGAGCCACGGCGTCGGCGATCTGCTTTGCGATCTTGTGCAGATCCTTGCTGTCCGCCCCCTCGGGCATCTGCTTGATAAGGGCCACATCCGTCTCGCTGATGGACAGAACAAAGTCCGTCTGCTTATCAGGGAACAGATTCTGAATCACATCGATAATCGCAATATCGGCAGGGTCCAGCTGGCGCACCAGAAATGCGGCCCGAGGCGCTTCGGAAACAAAGTGCAGTTCCTTGGCTCGGGTATAGATGTCACCCAGAAGGATGTTGTCGGAAATGATATTCTTGACAAAGGTGGCCTTGTCGTGCTTTTCCTCGTAATAGGCCTTTGCTCCGTTGAAGGCCACCGCAGCCATGGCGCACAGGGTTTCCGCGCGATCATCCTCACCCTGCACGAACGCGGCGTAGTCAAACTGGGTGCCCCAGCCCATCAGAGGTTTAAAGGTCTTACCCTCGCAGCAGACCGCGCTTCCTGCCGCTCCATTCACTGCGGCAACCGCGCCGGGCCACTGCTCGCCCATCCAGGCCAACTCGCTGCAGGCGACCACGTTTCCTTCCGCGTCGATCACGCCTACAGTACAGTCCACACTGTCCTTCATCTGAAGCACCAGGCCCTGAAAAATTCTGTTTGCCACAATGATCCCCTCCTGAATTTCGTGTCACTGTGACATATTATAATCGGAGCACTGTGCTTTTTGCAAGAGTTTTTTTCGTTTTTTTGTGGAAAATGCCGAAAATGCCAGTTTACATGCTTAAACGCTCGCCTGCAAGGCCTCCAGTTCTTCCCGGGTCAGCTCCCGCCACTGTCCCTTTTCAAGGCTTTTATCCAGCTTCAGCGGCCCCATGGACAGCCGCTTCAGGTGCTCCACCGGCTTGCCCCGCTGCGCCAGCATCCGCTTTACCTGGTGGAACTTTCCTTCCCGCAGGGTAACAAGACAGCTGCTGCCGTCCCCCAGCGGTTCCAGACCCGCGGGCATACATTTCAGTCCATCCTCCAGTGTGAGCCCCTGTTCAAAAGCTGTCACATCCGCCTGCTCCACACGCCCACACACAGCGGCCAGATATACCTTGTCCACGTGGCTTTTGGGTGACAGCAACCGGTGGGCCAGATCACCATCGTTGGTCAGCAGCAGCAAGCCCTCGGTATCCTTGTCCAGCCGCCCCACAGGAAACAATCCCTGTCTCTGATACTGCTCCGGCAGCAGGTCCAGCACGGTCCGCTGGCGCCGATCCTCGGTAGCTGAGAGCAGTCCTCCCGGCTTATGCAGCATCAGATAGGTGAATTTTTGGCAGCAAACCGCTTCCCCATCCACACGGATGTCATCGGTCAGGTCATATTTCTCCTCCGGACGCAGCACGGCGTGCCCCTGCGCAGTGACCCGCCCCTGTCGAACCAGTTCCTTTACCTCTTTCCGGCTCCAGCGACCCGTGGCAGCCAGCAGCTTATCCAACCGTTCCATACCCGCACCCCTTTCTCTCCGGTCTTTTTATATTGTAACATATTTTTCCTCCCACGGACATAAAAATGAGCAGGAAACAAAACGGAAGGAGATATGTGCTGTGTTGATCGTAACAGCGAAAATCCCCCGGCGCAAGCTGGCGCTGTGGACCCTTGCCGCGGCAGCGCTGTGCTGCTGCGCCCTGCTTGTAAATGTGAATGTCCTGCGCACCTCGCGCGGGGTGGAGACCGCGGCTGTCAGTCCAAAAGGCGTCAAGACCAACGAAGACCGGGTAGCCTATCTGGGCGAGTACGGTTGGCAGGTGAAGCAAGACCCCCTGGCCACCCAGGAACTTATCATCCCCGACCAGTTTGATGACAGTTATACAGAGTATCTGACCCTGCAGTCCGAACAAGGCTTTGACCTGGAAAAGTACGCCGGCAAGCGTGTCAAGCGCTACACCTATGAGATCACCAACTACCCCACTGGTGAAAGCGGAGTGCAGATCAATCTGCTGATCTATAAGAACACGGTGGTGGGTGGCGAGGTGCTCTCCGCCCAACTGGACGGCTTCCTCCACGGGCTATCCATGCCCACCTGATCGGCCCGACAAAAACCCGGAGGACAACCAAGTCCTCCGGGCTGTTGTTTGTTTACTTCTTCTCCACCACATGGACATTCAGATGGTCGTAGGTCATCTCCACCCCCGCCGCGTCAAAAGCGGGCTTCATATTGTCCATCAGGTCGAAATAAATACCCCAGTAGTCCCCGACAGAACACCACACACGAATGGTATATTCAATGCTGCTGGCGCCGTAACCGGATACGCGCACAAAAGGCTCCGGTTTGCTGTGGATGCGGTTGTCGGCGGCAATAAGCTTGTTGATGGTGTCCTTCACGGTCTGAATCGGTGCATCGTAGGAGGCGGTCACCTTAAGTTCTATCCGACGGGTATCCCGGCCGTTGTAGTTGACGATGCGTGCGGCGGCAATGTCGCTGTTAGGCACATGGATCACCTTGTTGTCCGGGGTAACCAGCGTGGTATAGGCCAGCCCCACCTCATACACCGTGCCGCTGTTGGCCCCAGCCTCCACATAATTGCCCGCCACAAACGGCTTGGTCACCAGCAGCTGGATGCCGCCGGCCAGATTGGACAGTGTGTTCTGCAGGGCCAAGGAGACCGCCAGTCCGGCCACACTCAGCAGGGCCACCAGACTGGTCACGTCCACCCCAAGAGTGCTCAGTACAATGAGAACTGCCACAAAATAGATGACCACTTTGATGATGGAATGAATAAAGTTGCTTAGGGTGCGCTCCAGGCGGCTTTTCTCCAGCATACGGCTGAGCACGCTGCCGATCACCTTTATTGCGATCAAACACACCACAATGGTAAACAGCACCTTGATGAGCATGGTCACGGAGATGTTCAGCGTAAATGCGCTCAACACACCGCCCACGGTGCTTACAGCCTGATCAGGTGTCATGATTTACATTCTCCTTTTTTCTTTTGCCATGCCGGACCATGATGGGTGGTATTACCCCCGGTCCGGATCAACATACTTCTTGATGCACTCAAAGGTCTGCGTGCTCAGGGCATGCTCCATGCGGCAGGCATCACTGGCCGCCACCTCGGGGCTGACCCCCAGAGAGACCAGCCATTGCGTAAGCAGACGGTGCCGCTCATACATGGTCAGGGCCACCCGCTCCCCCTCCGCAGTCAGGGTGATCGCGCCGGAGCGCTCCATCTCGATATAGCCGTCCGCACGCAGGATGGACATGGCCCGGCTGACGGAAGGCTTAGAGTATCCCATCCTCTGCGCCACGTCAATGGACCGCACGGTTCCCTTCTCCTGCCGCAGGATCAAAATGGTCTCCAGATAATCTTCACCGGATTGATGCAGATGCATGAATACACCTCAAAACCTTAAAGAATAGTAACATTATATCATGTAAAATCATCCTGCGCAAGGTTGAAAAACTCCCGCCCTCCCCTGCGGGAACAAGCTTCCCCGCCGCAAACGCGGCGGGGAAGCTTGTTCATTACATAGTCTTGAGCTGCTCTTCCAGCTTGGCAACCAGTTCGGCCAGCTTGGCAGAACGCTCCTTCTCGGCCTCCACCACGTTGGCGGGAGCCTTGTTCACAAAGCCGGGGTTGGACAGCTTGGCATTCAGCTTGGCCAGCTCATCGGAGTTCTTCTTCAGTTCCTTCTCGATGCGTGCTTTCTCCTTTTCCAGATCCACCAGCTCACCCATGGGGATGAACAGCTGCGCCACATGGGTGACGACGACCACCTGACCGGCGGCATCGGGAGCCTGATCGGCGGGAACGATGGTCACCTCACTGGCATAGCCAAGGCGCTTCAGGAAGGGAATACCGGCGGCAAACACATCCTGCTGGGCGGTAGCCACGGTGAGCTGTGCCTTCTTGGAGGGAGGCACGTTCATCTCGGCACGGCGGGTACGGATGGCACGAATGGCGTCCATGACAAGCTCCAGCGCCTTCTCCTCCTCGGCAAAAGCCAGGTCCTCACGGTACTCAGGCCACTTCTGCAGCATGAGGAAGTCGCCTTCGTGGGGCAGGGCCTGCCAGATCTCCTCGGTGATGAAGGGCATGAAGGGGTGCAGCAGCTTCAGGATATTGGTCAGCACATAGCACAGCACCTGCTGAGCGCGGACCTTGCTGTCCTCATCCTCACCCTGCAGGCGGGACTTAGTCAGTTCGATATACCAGTCGCAATAGCTGTCCCAGATGAAGTCGTACACCTTCTGGGCAGCCACACCCAACTCGTACTTGTCCATATTCTCCGTCACTTCGGGAATCAGGCTGTTCAGCTTGGACAGGATCCACTTATCCTCCAGCTCCAGCTTCTCAGGCAGCTCACACTTGTCGATGGTCAGGTTCATCATCAGGAAGCGGCTGGCGTTCCAGATCTTGTTGGCGAAGTTGCGCATGGCCTCGCACCGCTCGGTGTAGAAGCGCATATCATTGCCGGGGCTGTTGCCGGTGACCAGATTGAAGCGCAGGGCGTCCGCGCCGTAGGTCTCGGCAATCTCCAGCGGGTCAATGCCGTTGCCCAGAGACTTGGACATCTTGCGGCCCTTGTCGTCACGGACCAGACCGTGGATGAACACGGTGTGGAAGGGAGGCATCTTGGTATGCTCGCAGGCAGAGAAGATCATGCGGGCCACCCAGAAGAAGATGATGTCATAGCCGGTGACCAGCACGTCGGTGGGATAGAAGTACTTCAGATCCTCGCTGTCAGCGTCGGGCCAGCCCAGGGTAGAGAAGGGCCACAGAGCGGAGGAGAACCAGGTATCCAGCACGTCGGGGTCCCGCTCGATATTCTTGCTGCCGCACTTTTCGCAGCAGGTAGCATCCTCCCGGCTGACGGTCATATGGCCGCAGTCGGCGCAGTACCACACGGGAATCTGGTGGCCCCACCACAGCTGGTGGGAAATACACCAGTCACGGACGTTTTCCATCCAGTTGGTGTAGGTCTTGGCAAAGCGGTCGGGAACGAACTTGGTCTCCCCCTCGTTGACCACGCGTAAAGCCTCCTTGGCCAGAGGCTCCATCTTCACGAACCACTGGGCGGAGATGATGGGCTCCACGTCGGTGGAGCAGCGGTAACAGGTACCCACGTTGTGGGAGTAGTCCTCGATTTTCTCCATCAGGCCCAGCCGCTCCATCTCGGCAACAACGGCCTTGCGGGCCTCATAGCGGTCCATGCCCTCGAACATGCCGCCCTCGGCGTTGACCACGCCGTTGTCGTCCAGCACGCGGATGGTGTCCAGATTGTGGCGCAGGCCCACCTCGAAGTCGTTGGGGTCGTGGGCGGGGGTCATCTTCACGCAGCCGGAGCCGAAGTC
>JAZSJB010000038.1:0-15982 GCA_045534105.1 Lawsonibacter sp.
ACAAACATATGACTCATCCATGAATTATATATATTTTCACTTTTCTCATTTAATAAATTCAATAACATACCCAATACAGCTAAAATAAATATTGATGCAACAAGTATTGGAATGTTAAACCAATTATATATTATTGGAATATGATATAGTGCAAAAATTATTGCACTAAATAAGTGCGCAAATATCTTTTTAATTGATTTTTTTAGTAGTAAAAATGAATATCCTCTGAAGAAAAATTCTTCAAGAAATGAGTTCATAAGGGAAATGTATAAGGAAACAAAGATAAAATTCTTGGCTGTAATGCCCATGCCTTCGGTCAAGCTGGAGGTTACATTGGAAAAATCAATTACGTTTCTCGTAAGGAAATATCCACCCACAATAACTGCATATACACCAATGCCAAGCAAGAATGCTTTCAGAATTCCGTTCTTTTTAAAAACGAATAGCTTCTTAAAATCCTGAAACGCCCCTTTGTTTTTCACAAAGAACAGCATAGGCAAAGCCAAAAAGAACAGAATTTTAATCGGTATCTTAACAAAATAATTCGGATGCACAAAAGCGTCAATGAAAGTAATCGCAATGGAAAACGAAAAAATCAATGACATTATGGATATCTTCTTACTCATAGTAAAACTTCTCTCGTCAAATTAGGATTTAATAGAACACCAATTATAAACCAAGTTATCTGTGTGTAAAATCTTGAGATGCTTTTTATTCTCGCTCAAAACCCAGATACCGCGTTCCCTGGAAGGACAGGTTCCCCTTGTCCCCCTCAACCAACAGGCCGTATTCCATACCGGGGACATGCAGCTCCATGCGGTCGCCGCTGCCCAGTTCAAATGTGACATAGTAGCTGGTCGAGGTGTGGGAATGATGGTGATCGCCGGCGCGGTGACGCCGGGAGACATGAGTCCGCTTGGATACGATGGTCACTGGCACCGTGATTCGGGGAGAATGATTGTTCTTGTTCCACTCCCCGATACCCCGTACAATCGTCACCACAAAAACACCGATGACCAGTACGAACATGATTCCAAACATGATCTGAAACATTCCGAAGCCCATATCAAAGCTCGGGCCAAATCCACTTCCAAATCCCATATTCTTTCCTCCTGTGCTTTTACAAAAAGGGGCCTCACTTCATTGTGAGGCCCCCTTGACGGTGTTTACTCGTTTTCAGGCTCCTCGTCCTGTGCGGTGGTATCTTCCTTGGTGGGCTGTACCACAACTACGGGTGCGGGAGTATCTGTAGCCATCTTAGCGCCCAAAGCGCCCATGATTAGGCTCTTGATATCGATGCCCATACCGGCGCTGATGCCTTCGGTGACCTGAGTGGTGCCATTGACGATATCGGACAGCAGCTTGGCGCTGTTGCCCTCACCGTACATGGTGATCTTGTCAACCTTGCTCAGAGGCTCGGCAACATTCTTGGCGATCTCAGGCAGAGCACCCATGATCATCTCGATGACAGCGGCTTCGCCGTACTTCTTCATGGCTTCGGCCTTCTTGTCGATACCTTCGGCCTCGGCCAGCGCCTTCAGGCGGATGGCTTCCGCTTCAGCTTCGCCCACGGCCTTGATACCTTCGGCCTCACGCTGACGCTCGATCATCTTGGCCTCGGCTTCCTTGGTGCGGCGGAACAGCTCGGCCTCGGCCTCCTGCTCAGCGGCGTAACGCTCGGCGTCGGCCTTGGCGCGGATCTCGGCGTCCAGAGTCTGCTTGGGAACTTCAACTTCCTTGGCCTTCAGCTCAGCGGTGCGCTCAGCGCGGGCGATGTCGGCGTAGGCAGAGGATACCTCGATGGAGCGGCGCTGCTCCTGCTCCTGGATGGAGTAGGCGGCGTCGGCTTCTGCGTTCTTCACGTCGGACTGCTGCTTCAGCTCGGCCTGACGGATAGCCAGAGAGGTCTGCTTCTCGGCAATCTCCATCTCGGACTGAACCTTAGCATCGTTGGCTTCCTTGGCGGCCTGCGCCTGAGCGATGGCGATATCGCGGTCGGCCTGAGCCTTGGCCACGGCAGCACCCTTCTTGATCTGGGAGATGTTATCGATACCCAGGTCCTCAATGACATTGTTCTGGTCAGAGAAGGACTGGACGTTGAAGGAGATCATCTCCAGACCCATCTTCTGCAGGTCAGGGATAGCGTTCTCCTGTACACGCTCACCGAATGCCTTGCGGTCGGTGACCATTTCCTCCAGACGCATCTGGCCCACGATCTCACGCATGTTACCTTCCAAAGTGTCCTGCACACGCTTAATGATCATATCCTCCCGCTCATTCAGGAAGAACTTGGAGGCCAGAGACATCATTTCTTCGCTCTGACCAATGCGCATCTTAACAGTGGCATCCACCTTGACGTTGATGTACTCAGCATTGGGAACATAGTCGGTGGTCTTAACGTCTACGGAAAACATCTTCAGAGACAGTTTATCAAGACGCTCCAGGAAGGGGATGCGAACACCGGCCTTGCCGATCAGGATACGGGGCTTGCGGAAGCCGGAGATCATGTAAGCCGTATCGGGGGGAGCCTTTACATAACCAATTAGGATGAGGGCTACCAGCAATACAAGGGCAACACCAACACCAATCATAATTTCCATTCTTTTTTCTCCTTTCTAATCACCCATACTTACTGTTTGCGGCTCGATTCAGCGACATGGCCACGACTCAAGTCACCCGAACCGCCTTCGCCTATGCACGTTCAATTCCAAGTGCTTTGGCATATAACGGATGTCTTGAGATCTTATCCAAAAGCCGAATCGTCAGGATTCTTTCTCTCACACTCAAACGTATCACTCCCTTTCCGGAATTTAGAAAGCCGCCTCCTGTTTATGAATCTATTGTACGTTTGAGCCAAAGGAAAATAAATGACTACGTTAGCAAATTAAGGGGTGCTATTTCTCCTGTGTCAGAAAGATAGGTCATACCTTACTTATTCTTATGCGCATTGTACTGTTCCTCGTCAATGGCACCGGTGGCCAGCATACGCTCCGACCAGAGCTGCAGTGTTTCTACCGCAATGGATATGCGCTCCAGCTCCTCCTGAATGTATATAAAGTCCTCCAGTTCGTCGCCGGTGATTTTCCCGTCCACTGTAATTTCAATGAGACGTTCCTTCTGCTTGCTCATGGAATTCAAGGAGGCCAGCATTTCCAAAACGATTTGGGACAGGTCCTTGATTTTCACCTCGGGAACATACTGCTGTCCAATGGGACATTGGTTGGCACAATAATAGTTGCAGAGGCTGGGCTGTTTGTACTTCTCAGCCATGACCAGCACTTCGTCCGGATGGGGCAGAGACCGCTCGTTTTCTATCTTTTCGATGCGCTCAGGAGCGATGCATTCCAGAAGGCCGGAAGCCGCCTCTCTGGTAAGCTGCAGACTCTCTCTGGTCTTGTGGTAAATGTTCTTGTTTTCCTTAGTGGATACTCTGGCCATATGCAACATCCTCGCGATTGCTTGATACTTGTATTATACGGGTTTTATGTCGAAAACGCAATCACTATAAGCGTGATATCGTTCTGCTGCAGCGGCCCAAAGAACAGACACCACGGGAGGAACTACTCCGGAATCGTTTGGTTAGGGGTGCCGACATTCTGAATATCGCCTTCTCCAAACTTCTGGAAGAAAATCGATGCCGCTGGCTATTTTGAGTAAGGCGTATTCTTTGATTATGGCATCGCATCTCCTGCGCCGCGCCCTTCTGGTATATTTCGAAAAAGATAAAGCAGACTAAGGGATACCATGAAAAAGGAGCGGCAGATATGTTTAAACATGAAAAGCAGTTATTCCACCCGGTGGGTGTGGAGCGGCCCAATCCCCAGTATGCGGCTTTGCTGCAGGAGCAGCTGGGTGGCGGCAATGGTGAGTTGAAAGCGGCTATGCAGTATATGTCCCAGAGCTTCCGCATCAAGGATCAGAAAATCAAGGATCTGTTTCTGGACATCGCGGCGGAGGAGCTGGGACACATGGAAATGGTGGCTCAGACCATCAACCTGCTCAACGGCCACGATGTGGATGCCACTCAAGTCAAGGCGGGTGAAATCCAGAGCCATGTGATTTTGGGTCTCAACCCCGGCCTGATCAACGCCTCCGGCTATTCCTGGACCGGCGATTATGTGACGGTGACCGGCGACCTGTGCGCCGACCTGCTGAGCAACATCGCGTCTGAGCAGCGGGCCAAGGTAGTCTATGAATATCTGTACCGCCAGATCGACGATAAGAAGGTCCGTGAGACCATCGACTTTCTCCTGAACCGGGAGGAGGCTCACAATCAGATGTTCCGTGATGCCTTCAACGAAGTGCAGGACAGTGGCTCCAACCGGGATTTTGGCACCACGAAGGCAGCTAAGATGTATTTCTCCATGTCCAATCCCGGCCCCAACACGTTTGCCGGGAATGAGGTTTCCGCTCCCAAGTTCGATTGATAGGAGAGAGCACGTCTCCCAACAAAACAGTTGACGAACAGGCAAATCAGAGTTACCATTGACCCACAGATACCAGTCGAGCCTCGCCGGGCGATCCGGCGAGGCTCGTTGCATGACCACAACACCCACCACAGAGACTTCCGGGACACACGGATATTGTGGTCAGGAGAGGCCTAAAGACGAAATAAAAGTGAGCAGAAACCGACGAAAACAGTTAAAAACCAGTATAAATCACGCCCGTCGGCTCGTTCGCATCCGTGAGGTTCGAGGGTTCGATCCCCTTCAGGTCCACCATAACGCACACAAACGAACCCTGCAGCAATGCGGGGTTCGTTTGCTGTTTAAATCGTTCCATCGCACAGATTTGCGCACTGTGAGCGGATGTGAAAAACGGTTGATGAGTACTGTTGCTCGTCAGCCGTTTTTTGATCTTTTATGTGATGTGAGAATAAGAGATAGAGGCGTCCACCCGGATGTCCCTCTGCGCGGTTCCTGAGCTCGCTCTTGCCAGCACCAACTGGGAGATAGGGGAATAGACTGGTATGTGGCAATGCCACAATAGGGAAAAGGAGAATTCCATGAATCGATATCTTCCATCTGACTGCGGCCAGGCCGTTTCGGCTGTGACCGCTTCCAGGGCGTGCGGCTGTGAGGCTGAGTGCGGTTGGGACCGGTGCTGCGTGCCGGTCTGCCGTCCCTGTCCGCCTGTGTGCAAGGAGGGTCCCGCCGGACCTACAGGTCCTACGGGCCCCCAGGGCGTTCCGGGTCCTGACGGCGCTACTGGCCCTACGGGCCCACAGGGTATCCCCGGCCCTGACGGTCCCACCGGCCCCACCGGGGCAACCGGCGCAACGGGCGCCGTTGGTCCCACCGGCCCCACCGGGGCAACCGGTGCAACCGGTGCAACGGGCGCCGTTGGTCCTACTGGTCCCACTGGTGCCACCGGTGCTGTTGGACCTGCCGGACCTACCGGCCCTGCCGGAGTGATTACTCCCGGCCCGGCTGTAGATGATCTGGGAACGGAGGCAACGCTGGCTGATGTGATCGCTACGATTAATGCCATCCTGGCCTCTCTGCGTGCCGCCGGAGTCATCGCGACCTGATTGTTTTCCAGTCAAAACGGCGTCCTTCGGGGCGCCGTTTTCTGAATTTATAAGGAGGCTGAGCAATGGGGAACTACAAGATCTGTGTCTATGCTATTTGTAAAAGCGAAGGAGAATTTGCGCAACGCTGGATGCAGTCCATGTCCGAGGCGGACGAGGTGGTGGTGCTGGACACCGGCTCCACCGACCACACGGTGGCCCGGCTGAGAGAACTGGGGGCACGGGTAGCGGTGGAACGGATCGAGCCCTGGCGCTTTGACGTGGCCCGCAACCGCTCTTTGGAGCTGGTGCCGGAGGATGTGGACATCTGTGTGTGTACCGATCTGGACGAAGTGTTTCATCCGGGGTGGCGGGAGAGACTGGAGCGGGCCTGGAGGCCCGGCATGGGTCAGGCGTCCTACCGCTATACCTGGTCCTTTGAACCGGATGGCTCGGAGGGGTATGTGTTCTGGGGCGAAAAGATCCACGCCCGGCACGGCTACCGCTGGGCCCACCCGGTCCACGAGGTGCTGGAGTGGACGGGGGAAGGGCCGCGCCCACGGATCATCCCGGTGGAGGGCATCCAGCTGGATCACCATCCTGACCCCGCCAAGTCCAGAGCGCAGTATCTGCCTTTGCTGGAGCTATCGGTGGCTGAGGCACCGGAGGATGACCGGAATATGCATTATCTGGGCCGGGAGTACATGTACCGGGGGCGCTGGGATGACTGTATCCGCACCCTGAAGCACCATTTGGAAATGCCTGCGGCGACCTGGGCAGACGAGCGTGCCGCTTCTATGCGGTACATCGCCCGGGCCTATACCAACAAGGGGGAGACGCAGCAGGCCGTGAACTGGTATTTGCGCGCCATTGCACAGGCACCTCACCTGCGGGAACCGTACACCGACCTTTCCGCGCTGCTCTATGAGCTGCAGGAATGGGACGGGGTGCTCTATTTCACAGGCTGTGCCCTGAACATCAAAGAGCGGCCCGGCACGTACATTTGCGAGGCGGTGGCCTGGGGCAGTCTGCCCTGGGATCTGCGCGCCATAGCCTTTTACCAGACAGGGCGATTAGAACAGGCACTGGAAGCTGCCAGACAGGCGGCTCGTCTGTCTCCGCTGGATAAACGGCTGGCGGAGAACGTAAAGGCAATTGAACTGCAGATGGGACGGGGAAAGGGTGAATAAGTGCATATCTTGCTGTGGATTTTGCGCGGATTGGCTAAATTTACCCGGCGGGTTGATTTTTCCTGTGGAGTGGCAGTATAATAACACCATCAAGCTTTACTGCGAAATTATGACATGGAGGGTTGACCGTGAGAAAAGTACAGCTGACAGAGACTGTCCTGCGCGACGCGAACCAGTCTCTCATCGCCACCCGCTTGCCCTACAGCAAGTTCGAGCCCATCCTTGAGACGATTGATAAGGCCGGTTTCTATTCTGCTGAGGTGTGGGGCGGTGCCACCTTTGACGTGTGCCTGCGCTACCTGCAGGAGGATCCCTGGGAGCGTCTGCGCAAGATCCGCGCCAAGATGCCCAATACCAAGCTGCAGATGTTGCTGCGCGGGCAGAATATTCTGGGCTACAAGCACTATCCGGACGATGTGGTGCGTAAGTTTGTGGAGCACTCCGTGAAAAACGGCATCGATATTATCCGTATCTTTGACGCCCTGAACGACGTGCGTAATCTGGAAGTGGCCATTGACGAGGCGGTAAAGCAGGGCGCTCATGCCTCCGGCACTATCTCCTATACCACCAGTCCTGTTCATACCCAGCAGACCTTTGTGGGCATGGTCAAGGACTTGAAGAGTATGGGCGCATCCTCCATCTGCATCAAGGATATGTCCGGTATCATGGGTCCGCAGGAGGCTTATGGTCTGGTGTCCGCCATCAAGGACGCGGAGCCTGATATGCCTGTGGTCATCCACACCCACTGCACCACCGGGCTTGCCTTTATGACCTACCTCAAGTGTGTGGAGGCGGGTGCCGACGTGCTGGACTGCGCCATTTCGCCCCTGTCCGGCGGTACCTCTCAGCCCGCTACCGAGACTATGGCCTACGCCCTGCGTGAGATGGGCTATCAGGTGGATGTGGACGACAAGATGCTCATCCAAATGGCGGATTTCTTCAAGGGTGTGCGCGCTGAGGCGCTCAAGGACGGCCTGCTGGACCCCATCTCCATGGCTACCGACACCCAGTGTCTGACCTATCAGATCCCCGGCGGTATGCTGTCCAATCTGATCTCCCAGCTGAAGATGATGAACGCCATCGACAAGCTGGATCAGGCCCTGGCCGAGACACCCAAGGTGCGAAAGGACCTGGGCTATCCTCCTCTGGTCACCCCCACCAGCCAGCTGGTGGGCTCTCAGGCGGTGCAGAACGTGCTGGCCGGAGAGCGCTATAAGGTGGTGGGCAAGGAGATCAAGGCCTATTGCCGCGGCGAGTATGGACGTACTCCCGCCCCCATTGACCCGGAGATCCAGAAGAAGATCGTTGGCGATGCTCCTCTGGTGGAGGGACGCTATGCCGACAGTCTGGAGCCAGGCTTTGAGGCGGCCAAAAAGGAACTGGGCGCGACCGCCAAGAGTGATGAGGATGTGCTCAGCTACATCGCTTTCCCCCAGGTGGCCATGGCCTTCTTTAAGGACCGTGAGGCCGGCTTCCCCAAGAAGGAGGAAGCGCCCAAGGCCGCTCCCGTACCTGCTGCCAAGACCGAACCCGCTCCCGCTGCGGTGAAAGGTCTGGGCGGTGAATATTGCGTGACCGTCAACGGCACCAGCTACGCCGTGACCGTGGCCGCCGGAGGTGCCGGTGCTGCCGCCCCCGTTGTCGCCGCACCCAAGGCGGCTCCCACTCCTGCTCCTGCAGCCGCTCCTGCCGCGACCCCTGCGCCCAAGGCGGCTCCTGCGCCTGCCGCCCCCGCAGCCGGTGAAACGGCGGTGAACAGCCCCATGCCCGGCAACGTGTTCAAGGTGGAGTGTCAGGTGGGTCAGTCCGTGCAGGAGGGTGATACTCTGGTCATTCTGGAGGCCATGAAGATGGAGATCGAGGTGTCCGCCCCCTGTGCCGGCACCGTCAAGGCCATCTCTGCCACTGTGGGCAGTGCCGTCAACACCGACGACCTGCTGGTGACTTTGGGTTAAATCTGACGCGAATTGCAAAACAGCCGTGTTTAACACGGCTGTTTTGTCTTTTTAAAAGAAAATTTCAAAAAAATATGCGAACTTTGCAGGATATTTCAGATGAAAGGCGTATATAACAAATACACGAAAAAAGGACGGGAGGGGAGAATATGACCCTGAGAGAGCAGACACAGGAACTGGAACGGCAGACACTGTCCCAAAGAGCCTGTCTTGCTGCCAATTCCAAGGGCCGTCAGCGGCCGGAGGAGGAATGTCAGGTGCGGACCTGTTTCCAGAAGGATGTGGACCGCATCGTTTATTCCAAGGCTTTCCGCCGTCTGAAGCATAAAACCCAGGTATTCCTTCAACCGGAGGGTGACCACTACCGTACCCGCATGACCCACACCCTGGAGGTCAACCGCATCGCCCGCACCATTGCCCGGGCACTGAGACTGAACGAGGATCTGACAGAGGCCATTGCCCTTGGTCATGACCTGGGCCACACACCCTTCGGACATGCCGGGGAACGTGCACTGGCGGCGGTGATGCCCGGTGGTTTTGCCCACTATGAGCAGTCGGTGCGTGTGGCGGAGCGGCTGGAAAAGAACGGCGAGGGGCTGAACCTGACGTGGGAGGTGCGCAACGGCATCCTCTGCCACACCAAGGGGCAGGATGCCGCCACGCTGGAGGGGCAGGCAGTCCGCCTTGCCGACCACATCGCTTACATCAACCATGACATTGAGGACGCCCTGCGGGGGGGCATCATATTTCCCATGGACATCCCGCTGGAAATCTCCAATGTACTTGGCTTTACCCATGGTGAACGTATCAACACCCTGGTGCTGGATGCCATCCGCGCAAGTCAGGAGCAGGATACTATCCGCCAGAGCCCTGAGGTGGGGGAGGCCATGCTGGCCCTGAAGGACTTTATGTTTGCCAACGTGTATACCAATCCCCTTGCCAAGGGGGAAGAAGGCAAGGCCCAGAAGATGCTGCAGGCCATGTTTGAATATTACTGTGAAAACCCCGACGAACTGCCCTCTGACTTCCAGAACATCCGCATGGAAGAGGGGGTGGAGCGTGCCGTGTGCGATTACATCGCCGGAATGACGGATCCCTTTGCGGTGCAGAAATTTGAAGAACTGTTCATTCCCATGGGGTGGACGGTGAAGTAAAACTGCCTCCTCGCGAGGGAGGGCAATGGAGAGAGGAGGAGAAAAATGGCCATTCCCGAACAATTTGTGGACGAGCTGGTGTCAAGAACAGATATCGTTGACCTGGTGGGCAACTATGTCCGGCTGAACAAAAAAGGCAACAACTACTGGGGTCTGTGCCCTTTCCACAGCGAAAAGACCGCCTCCTTCTCTGTTTCCCCGGATAAGCAGATTTGTTACTGCTTCGGCTGCCACAAGGGGGGCGGGGCCATCAACTTCCTCATGGAGATGGAAAACCTGTCCTTTGTGGAGGCAGTGCAGCAGCTGGCCCAGCGGGCAGGACTGCAGGTGCCGGAAAGTGACTATGACAAGGGGCGTAAAGAAAAGCGGGAACGACTTCTGGAGATGAATAAGGAGGCGGCCCGGTACTTCCACGCCCAGCTCTACACGCCCGCGGGTGCGCAGGCCCTGGACTATCTGCGCAGGCGCGGGCTGTCCCAGGCCACGCTCACAAACTTCGGTCTGGGTTTTGCCCCGGACAGTTGGGACGGGTTGCTGACCGCCCTGGCGGAGAAGGGATTTGACAAGAAGATTGTGCTGGAGGGCGGCCTTGCGGTGAGCAACGACAAGGGTCGCATCTATGACCGGTTCCGCAACCGGGTCATGTTCCCTATCATTGATGTGCGCGGCACGGTCATCGGTTTTGGCGGGAGAGTTATGGACGACTCCAAGCCCAAATATCTTAACTCCCCGGAAGGACCGATTTATAATAAGAGCCGGAACCTGTTTGCACTGAATATCGCCAAAAAGTCCAAGGGGGGGCGCATCATCCTCACCGAGGGCTATATGGATACCATCGCCCTGCATCAGGCGGGCTTTGACTGCGCGGTGGCCAGTCTGGGCACTGCGCTGACGGCGGATCACGCTCAGTTGCTGGCCCGGTACACCAAGGAGGCGGTCATAGCCTATGATGGTGATGGTGCCGGCGTGGCGGCCGCCCAGCGGGCCATCCCTCTGCTGGAAAAGGCGGGGCTGAAGGTGAAGGTGCTCCAGATGCGGGGGGCAAAGGACCCGGACGAGTTTATCAAGGCCTACGGCAGGGATGCGTTTTCCAAGCTGTTGGAGGAGAGCACAAACCATATTGAATACCGTCTGGAAAAGATCAAGAGCAAATATGACCTGAAGGACGATGCACAGCGCATTGAATTTCTTCGGGAAGCCACGGGGCTGATCGCATCCCTGTCCAGTGCGGTGGAGCGGGAGGTCTACGGCGGGCGGGCCGCGTTGGCGGCGGGAATCTCAGCCGAGTCCATGGCCCAGGAGGTCAAAAAGGAACTGCGCCGGCGTATTTATAAGGAGAAAAAGAAGCAGGAACGGCATGATTTGGCCCCTGCGGCCAATCTCCAGCCCAACCAGAAGGGACTGCACTACGATAATATCCGCTCCGCTGCCGCGGAGGAGGGCGTGCTGCGGCTGGTGCTGCTGGAGCCTGTGCTGCTGGACCGGGCAGACGGCCTGACCGGAGCGGAGTTCTCCGCACCCCTGCTGGGCAAGGTGTTTGACCTTTTGCGTGACCGCCACGCCGATGGGCGTATGGTCAATCTGGGTGGACTTGCCAATGTGCTGACGGCGGAGGAAATGAGCCATCTGGCCCGGATCACCGATCGGCCGGAGAATCTGGGGCACGCCCAGCGGGCGCTGAACGATTACGTAGCCATCATTCGTATGGAGCGGCTGAAGCAGCAGGGAGGTTCCGATGAGGAACTGCTGCGGGCCGCCCAGGCAAAATATAAACAAGCCAAATCGTATGGAGGAGAATGACCATGAGCGAAAAGAAAGAAAAGACGGTCCGCGAGCAGGACAAGCCCCAGAGCAAGCAGGCCGCGGAGAACAGCAAGGCTGATGTGCTCAAAATTGTGGAGGGTGTACCCGGAGCGGAAAAGCTGGGAGAGCTGATCGAGCGGGGCAAGAAGAAGGGTAATCTGTCCTCCGCGGAGCTGATGGACGTGCTGGAGGAACTGGACCTGGAGTCTGAGCAGCTGGACAGGATCTATGACACAATGGAGAACCTGGGCATTGACACTGTGGGTGAGGACTATGTGCCTGAGCTGAACGAGGACGGGGAGCCTCCCGTCCACGAGATGGAGGACATCTCTGAGGAGGAGATCGTGGACCCCGCGGCCATGATGGATTCCTTTGGTACGGATGACCCGGTGCGTATGTACCTGAAGGAGATCGGCAAGGTGAACCTGCTCACCTCCGAGGAGGAGGTGGAGCTGGCCCAGGCTATGGGTGCGGGCAACGAGGCACAGATTCAGCTGGAAGAGATGGAGAGGGCCGGAGAAGAGATTCCTGCTGAGGTCCGCGCGGAGTTGGATAAGCTCATTCAGAAGGGTGAGGCAGCCAAGCAGCGTCTGGCGGAGGCGAACCTGCGCCTGGTGGTATCCATCGCCAAGCGTTATGTGGGCCGCGGTATGCAGTTCCTGGATCTGATCCAGGAGGGTAATCTGGGCCTGATCAAAGCGGTGGAAAAGTTTGACTACGTTAAGGGGTTCAAGTTCTCCACCTACGCCACTTGGTGGATTCGCCAGGCCATCACCCGCGCCATCGCGGACCAGGCCCGCACCATCCGAATCCCCGTGCACATGGTGGAGACCATCAACAAGGTCATCCGTGTTTCCCGCCAGCTGCTGCAGGAACTGGGTCACGACCCCAGCCCTGAGGAGATCGCCAAGGAGATGTCCATGCCGGTGGATAAGGTGCGTGAAATCCTGAAAATTGCTCAGGAGCCTGTCTCTCTGGAGACTCCCATCGGTGAGGAGGAGGACAGCCACCTTGGGGACTTCATCCCGGATGAGGATGCCTCCGAGCCTGCTGAGGCTGCCAGCTTCACCCTGCTCAAGGAACAGCTGGTTGAAGTGCTGGGGACACTGACCCCCCGAGAGGAAAAGGTGCTCAAGCTGCGCTTTGGTCTGGAGGACGGCCGTACCCGTACCCTGGAGGAAGTGGGCAAGGAGTTCAATGTGACCCGTGAGCGCATCCGTCAGATCGAGGCCAAGGCCCTCAGAAAACTGCGTCACCCCTCCAGAAGCAAGAAGCTGAAAGACTTTTTGAACTGACAAATAGGACAGGAGGTAATTGTACTATGAAAGGTATCGTACTTGCAGCTGGTAAGGGGACACGCCTGTACCCAATGACCAAACCGGTGAGCAAGCCCTTGCTGCCGGTGTATGACAAGCCTCTGATCTACTATCCTATTGCCGTGCTCATGCAGGCGGGTATCCGTGAGATCATGGTCATCGTCCCTCCCGGAGAGACGGATACTTTCAAGGCGCTTCTGGGTGATGGCAGCCAGTTTGGTGTGGATATGCACTACGCCGAGCAGCCTGTGGCTCGGGGCATTGCGGATGCCCTGCTCATCGGACGGGAGTTTGTGGGGGATGACAGCGTGTGCCTGGTGCTGGGCGACAACATCTTCTACGCTCCCACTCTGGGCAATACATTGAAAAAGGCCGCTAAGAACAACGCCGGTGCCACGGTGTTCGGTTATTGGGTGGAGGACCCCAGACCCTTTGGAGTTGTTGAGTTTGACCAGAAGGGCAAGGCCATTTCCATTGAAGAAAAGCCCCGCTACCCCAAGTCCAATTACATCATTCCCGGTCTGTACTTCTATGACAACCAGGTCATGGAGATCGCCGCAAATCTCAAGCCTTCCGCCCGGGGTGAGCTGGAGATCACCGATGTGAATCTGGAATACCTGAAGCGGGATCAGCTGCAGGTAATCCCCCTGGCCAAGGACTTTACCTGGCTGGACGCCGGTACGGCGGACAGCCTGCTTTCCGCCGGCCAGACCATTAAGCACATTCAGGACACTACCGGTCGATACGTGGGCTGTTTGGAGGAACTGGGGTATTACGAGGAATGGATCACCCAAACGCAGCTGCACGCCACCGGCGAGGAATTGGGCATGACCCTGTACGGTAAGTATCTGCAGTGTCTGTAACAGAAGATGAACATAGGAAAAATCACCGTGGCTTACTTCAGCCCCTCTGGCG
The DNA here is from genome assembly GCA_045534105.1 of Lawsonibacter sp. Taxonomy (GTDB): domain Bacteria; phylum Bacillota; class Clostridia; order Oscillospirales; family Oscillospiraceae; genus Lawsonibacter. The sequence continues at coordinate 13,843 of JAZSJB010000038.1, forward strand.
GGACCCGTCGGGCGGCACAGGAACTGGTGCGCCTGCTTGGAGGTGGGGCGAACTGGATCGATCTGATCGACCAGGAACAGCGAGAGGCCAGCCTGGGGCAGGAAGAGCTTCTGCTGCTGGCCCTTCCTGTGTATGCCGGGCGGATCCCGGCGGCAGAGGGTTTGCTGGACGGCCTTTTGGGACGGAATACTCCTTGTGTGCTGCTGGCTGCCTATGGAAACCGCCACTATGATGAGGCACTGGCACAGATGCACAGGCTGATGAAGGAGCGTGGCTTTCGTTGTGTGGGAGCTGCCGCGGTCATCACTCCCCACATTTTCGCGCCTGCCCTGGGCGCGGGTCGGCCGGACGAAACCGATCTGGGGCTCCTGAGCGGATTTGCCGCACAGGTGGGTGAAAAGTTGGAACGGGGGATGTGGGACGAGCTTTCCCTGCCCGGCCAGCCTGAGCCGGAACCGAAAAAGGCGGTTCCTGTGCCCAAGTACCGGGATGCGGAAAAGTGTGTGCGGTGCGGACTGTGCGCCCGCCGGTGTCCTGGATTGGCGATGGAGCATGACACCTTGGAGTGGGATGAAGCGCGATGCATCAGCTGTATGGCCTGTGTGTACGCCTGTCTCAAGGGTGCGCTGAGCTTTGACGCCGCTCCCCTGAGGGAACGACTGACGGCTAATTTCAGTCAGCCCCGTCCGGTGGAACTGTTTGTTTAAAAATTTCAAAAAAGTGGGAACCTTTTTGTGTGAACTGCGTCATAGTAGTTCGGAACGCAGCGTGCGTACGTAAAAAGATGACTCATAATAATGAAATGAAAGGGAGAATTAACACTATGAAGAAGATTCTGTCTCTGGGCCTTGCGCTGGCCCTGGTCCTGACCGCTCTGGCCGGCTGCACCGGCAAGAACGGCGGCGAGAACACCAAGACCCCTGAGCAGCTCAACGAGCTGTATGCCACCGCCATCACCGAGAACGGCGGCGAGATGGCCGAGTACAACGCCCCTGTCAGCGGTGCCGCTTCCGCTGAGGAGTCTGCTATGTGGCTGGAACTCATGGGCCTGACTGCTGAGGACACTACTGCCTTTGCCATCAGCACGTCTATGATGATGGTCCACGCCTACGGCATTGCCGCCGTGATGCCCGCTGAGGGCAAGGCGGAGGCTGTGACCGCCGGTCTGCAGTCCTTTATCGAGCGTCAGCAGCAGGCTTTTGAGCGTTATCTGCCCGACCAGTATGAGATTGCCAAGAACGCCAAGCTGGAAACTCTGGCTGATGGCACCGTGCTCATGGTTATGACCGCCGATCAGGATACCGTGTTTGAGGCGATTAAGGCTGCTATCGAAGCCTAAGAAACCTTATCAGGCTCCCTTCGGGAAATCCCGGAGGGAGCTTTTTGCATATAATCGGCGAAATATGCATAAATAAATGAATATATACGAATAATATTCATTTATAGTGAAAAGAACATGGAAAAAATGAAAATTGCGCGGATAATTATGCAAATAAACACTTGCTTTTTCTGTCGGAGCGTGGTAGACTGCTTCCAGACTGAAAAACAAGGGGCGATTTCCCTGTGAAAAGCCCTGTGAAAACGGAGGAAAAAACAATGGCAGACATTAAGAAAGTCGTACTGGCCTATTCCGGCGGCCTGGATACTTCCATCATTATTCCCTGGCTGAAGGAGAACTACAACAACCCCGAGATCATTGCCGTGGCCGGCAACGTGGGTCAGAATGACGAGCTGGACGGGCTGGAGGAGAAGGCCATCAAGACCGGTGCCTCCAAGCTGTATGTGCTGGATCTGGTGGATGAGATGGTGGACGATGTCATCATCCCCTCTATGATGATGGGTGCAACTTACGAAGGCTACCTGCTGGGTACCGCCTTTGCCCGGCCCATTATTGCCAAGGGTCTGGTGGACATCGCCAAGAAGGAGGGCGCGGACGCCATTGCTCACGGCTGCACCGGCAAGGGCAACGACCAGATCCGCTTCGAGCTGGCCATCAAGCGCTTCGCCCCCGAGATGAAGATCATCGCCCCCTGGCGTGAGTGGGACATCAAGAGCCGCGACGAGGAGATTGACTATGCCGAGGCCCACAACGTCCCCCTGAAGATCAGCCGTGAGACCAACTACTCCAAGGACAAGAACC
>JAZSJB010000093.1:0-8466 GCA_045534105.1 Lawsonibacter sp.
CTGAGATCCGCACCGCTGTGCTGGAGGGCAACTCCTATTACTTCCTGCGTCTGGAGGGCGCGGACGTGTTCTACTCCATCTCCGCGGTCCAGAACCGGCAGGTAGTCACAGTAAATGTGGGCGATACCGTCACCATTGATCACGAGGTGCCCGCCGAGGACATGACCGGCTCCATTCTGGACGGATACACCCTTACTGTTCAGCCCAAACAAATTGAAGAACTTCCCATTTCTCCCCTGCAGGAGTCCTACGATCTCCTTCCCGGTCAGCCGGTGATGTCCGGCACCGGGTTGCCCATGCCCCTCTCCTGACCGTATAACAAAAGAATAAACGGAGCATCTGTACGGATGCTCCGTTTATTCTTTCTCAGCCAGTTTCAGTTTTTCCTTTCGAGGCAGTTTCTTAATGGCAATCTCCCTGCGCAGGGCAGCGGACTTGTCCAGCTGTTCCTCTACATAGACAAGCTCCAGTGGTCCTCTGCCCCGGGTGTATTTGGCACCTTTCCCAGCCCTGTGGGCGGCAAGACGCTTTTTTACATCATCCGTAATACCTGTATAGAGTGTCCCGTCTGCACAGTGCAACATATACACATACCAGTTCATTCCCTCACCTCTTTCAACCGCATTATAACATAGATTTGTTGCCTTGCACCGGGTTTCTTGGTGAAATAATTTGATTTCTCGTGTACCTTGGACACCTGTAAGAAAAGAAAGTTATGTAATGTAACTCAGGAGTTCCTGTGTCAGCAGCGCATACGACATATATCTAAATTTCATAGCAGCAGTTTCAACCAAAAAGAAGGACGCCGGCTGGCGTCCTTCTTCTTTGCTGTATGATCACTTCTTCAGCAGATTCATGAGCATCTGAGCGGTCTGTGCACGGGTAGCATTCTCCTTGGCGTTCGTGAAGGGAACACCGGTCAGGATGCCTTTCTCAATCGCCCAGCCCAGAGCTTCCTTGGCCCAGCCATCGTACTCGCCCACGTTAGTGGGGGTAACGGTGGAGGTGGGCTGGCCGGAGTAGTTGTGGAGGATGACGGCCACCTGCTCGACAGTCACCGCGTCATTGGGACGGAACTCGCCATCACCAAAGCCGCTCACAACGCCCTTCTGGGAACCCCAGGCCACTGCGTTGTTGAACCACTGGTCGGCAGGCACGTCGGTAAAGTCATGTTTGCCGGAAACGGCGGGCTGACCCTCCTTATTGTACAGCACCTGCACCACCATGGCACGGGTAAGGGTCTGATAGGTACCAAACTGATAGGCGCTGATACCGCTCATGATCTTGTTGGTCATCATGTAGTCCACCGCGTCGTGATACCATGCGCTCTGGGGCACGTCCATCATGGCCCGGCTGGGACAGTTGACGGTGTCGTCCTCGATGATGGCAACGGGCGCGTCGTTCACGGGAACGGCGGGCAGGATGGCCACATCGGCATTCTTGATACCCTCGTAGGTGTTGGAATACACGCTGACATTGTCAATGGCCACGGCGATGGGGTTGAGATTGGAAAGATCCTTGTCGCCCCACAGATCAAACCAGACCGCATAGGGGTCAAAGAGCCGGGGCTGCTTGGAGTTGTCCTGACCGGTGGTGAGGGTCTCCAGCAGCTTGTTTCCGTTGTCCTTGTCGTAGATTTCTACGGTGATCTCGTCAAGGTTCACCGCGGCTTTTATGGTGTACCAGTGATCGGTATCCAGCTTGATGGTGCTGTCCTTGGTCTCCATGACACCGGGTACGGTAGCGGCGGACAGGACCAGCAGCCGTACAGTGCCATCCTGCAGGATGCGCACACGCACGCTGCCGCCCTGACGCAGGTAGACATCGTAAAACTCGCCACGCTTAGGAGTGACGTTGTTATAGTCATACTCCAGCGTATATGCAGCCTCACCGCCAAACTTTTCTATGGTAATGAACTGCACGCGGGTACCCTTTTCGGAGCTGGCAGTATTCCAGCCGGTAGCCAGGAAGTAGGTGTTGCCGTTCTGTCCGCCGGACTTGACCGCGGTGCGGTTGCCCACGCCGCCGTTGGGGTAGTCATTCATCCGGTAAACGTCACTGCTGCCGATGCGGTCGCCGGCAATAAAGCCTTCAAAATTCTCGTTGAACAGCAGCTTGGCCTCTGCCTGGGGCTGTACGGGCGTCAGAGAGGACTGGCCGGAGGTTGGGGCACTCTTCACGCCCTCGTAAGTTCCCTGCTGGATGTGAACGCTGTCCAGACCCAGGCTGACGGGGTTGGTGTCTTTCAGGTCGCTGCCGCCCCACATGTCAAACCAGATGTTATAGGGGTCAAAGAGTTTGGCCAGCTTGGAGTTGTCCTGTGCGATGGTGATGGTGTCAGCGGCCAGAGCGGTGGGAATCATGGTCAGCACCAGCGCCGCGCAGCAAAACAGGCAGAGGATTCTGTTTTTCATATCCATACCCTCCCGTCAGTTCACGGTGAAATCAAGCTCGAGCACCCGGTTCATGGGGGGCGCACCGTCGATTTCGACCACGGGTCCGGACTGCACGTCCAGCGTGATCGTGTAGCTGCCGGCACTCAGACCGGCCAGGGCGGCATCCAGCTCCTCGCTGGTAACCCGGTTGACCCAGTCGAACTCATAATGAACCTTGGGGAACTGGGTCTGGGCAAACACCACCTTACCGGTGGCCTTGTCGGTAAGCGTGAATTTATTCTGCACCATGCGGTAGTTGGACTGCACCGCAGCGTAGAAGCCATCCTTCACAATACTGTCCGCGGTCATATGAGTGACCACCTTCAGCTGCTGGGCGGGCAAGCGGCCGTCGTGGTACTCCTTCAGGGTTGCGGGGATGTAGCCTGCGTCGTAGCAAGAGCCCAAAGACTGGATCTTGTCAATACGCATGGAGGTGCCGTAGAGGTACTTATGGGTGGGATTGGTGGCCAGATAATCGTCCACTTCCTTGGTGGTGGACTCCACGATGGTACCGTCGGGCGTCATGTAGTAGTAAACGATGGTGCCGCCGGTATCGGTGATTTTGAGGAAGCTCAGATCGGGGTCGATGGTACCGTCCGCGCGGCGCACCACCTTAGGTGCCACAGTGACCATCTGAGCGTGGCCGTTGAGCAGTATGTCGCCGATCTTCATGTCGGCATAGGCCTCGTAGATCTCCTGTTTTGTGAACTGCTTCAGGGTCTCAACAGGAGTGCGTGTGCCCCAGATCTTGGTCTTTTCCTGCATAATGCCGGTCATCTGCACGGAGTTGTTCTTTTCTTTCAGAATATAGGTCCAGCTGTTGGCGTGGGCCGGAGTGACCAGAGCGATGCCGTCCCACACGGTGTAGATGCAGTCCAGACCGCCCTCGCAGTCCTGATCGGTATAGTGGTAAGCGTCCATCAGACTGCCATCGGCATTGACACTGTTATAAAAGCGCTCCCATGTGCTGCGGGCAGGTCGGGAGTAGGGAGGGCCGTAGTACAGCCGGCCGGGCAGATACCACTGGGTGCGGCCGTAGTCGGTGCCGCCGTTATAGGTCTCCAAAACCTTGGAAGGGGTCCAGGGCAGCAGGCACTGCTTATAGAACTGGTTGACTGCGATTTGACGCAGAGTATCGCCATCCACGGTGAGCAGTTCAGGCTCCAAGGTGCGCACAGGGGCCTTGCCCGCATAGCCGTTAACTTCGATGTGAGCCAGACGGAAGTAACCATAGTGCTCGGGGTGATTGCCGAAGGGGCGCAGCTTCAGAGCATTGATGACCTGCCCCTCTTCCACCAGTCCGGCCAGATCGGTGGTGTACACGTCAAAGACGTGGGCTTCAGCCACGCCGATGTTGCCAATGCCGGCCAGCACATTACTCTTGAGTACAGCATACTTGCTGCTCCAAGTCTTGCCGCCATCGGTGGAAGCATACAACTGCAGATCGTCCACTATGGCCACGTTGATCTCGTCGCCGGTGTCGCACTGAGCATAGCGGAAGGCCAGCTCCATCTCACCGTAATCAGCAGTCTTCAGAGAAAGGCCGGGGATAATTATTTCCAGATACTCCCCCTCGGGCAGGCCATTTCCGGCGGTATTGCGGTTGTTATAGTAGCCAAAGAGGTCCATGGGGCTGCCATCGTCCATCTGGATCGTGTAGATCGCGGCAGTGTTGGAATTGGACTGCCAGACCTTCTTCCCTTCTTCCACATTCTTAGGGGCTATCTGGTAGTAGAGCTGTGTGCCCTGCTCCTCTGCCGCCGCCACGTTCGATCCGGGGATCACCTGGGCCAGAAGCAGAACAGCCAACAGAAGGGACACAAGTTTTTTGTGTTTCATGGTGTACCATCCTTTCCATGTCTACTGTGTGTTGCCATTTGCACATTTGCACTTGAAATAGTAGCACATTTCCACTATAATTTCTACAAACCGCCGTGCCAAAATGTGCCTTTTTTATGGCACCAAATGCAAATGCGCAGTTTCAAAAAGGGGACATGCTCATGAATGAGATGCACAAACTAATCGTCAACGGGATTCCCATCTCCGTGACGGCGGGCATGCGCTGGCTGTATGAGACGCGGGACCGCGCCCTGGGCCGCAGGCACTGCAACGCCGAGTACGAGGTCAATCTGGTGCTGGAGGGCAGCTGCCTTGCGGATACGGAGGACGAGCGCTTTACTCTCGGACCGAAACAGGGTCTTATCATCGCACCGGGGCATTACCATTATTTTAAAGCGAAGCCGGGCCCCTTCCTGCGCTTCTCCCTGCGCTTCCATCTGCCCGAGTCCACCCTGTCCCGCACCATGCGCGCCCAGCTACCCACCTGCCGGGCTTTTACCGCCACAGATGAAATCTGCGATTTGTGCCACAGCCTATATCAGCTATACGAGCACCAAGACCGCTACTGGCAGGAGCTGTACAGCAACCAGCTCACCGGTCTGCTACTGCATCTGCTGCGTCTGCTGGGGCTGGGCGGGGATGCACCTGAGGACACCCCCGCTATCCGGGCGGACGACCGGGCCTCCCGCATCAACCGCTTTATCGAAGACCACCTGAGCGAGGACACGGGCATCGACGAACTGGCTGCCTACATGCATCTGTCCCGGCGTCATATGGTCCGGGTGCTCCAGAATATCTACGGGGTAGGCTTTCGGGAAAAGCTGCTCTACGCCCGTATGGATCGAGCCTCCTGGCTACTGCGCACTACCGATCACAGCATCAGCCGTGTGGTAGAGGCAGTGGGCTATTCGTCCCAGGCCACCTTCCAGCGGGCCTTCCGGGAGCATTTCGGTATGACTCCCGTCCAGTACCGTAAGCAATTTGCCGGGGATTGCCGCCGGGAATGATGTCAAAGACAAATGCGGACCCACAACATCCCTGCCAGTCCGCATCATTTACTTTTTGATTAACAAAATTTGTTGCCTTTGCACCGTTTGCATGGTAGAATAACTTGATATCTTGTGTGCTCAGCGCACCTATAAAAGGAGCCATCACAATGGACGAAAAGAAAGTTATGCTCTCCGGCATCCAGCCCAGCGGCGATCTGCACCTTGGCAACTATCTGGGCGCTATCAAAAACTGGGTAGATCGCACGGAGGAGTTTGATAATTACTACTTCATGGCCGACATGCACACCATCACCGTGCGCCAGAATCCCGCCGACCTGCGCCGTCGTACTCTGGAGCAGCTGGCTCAGTACCTCGCCTGCGGTCTTGACCCAGAGAAAAACACCCTGTTCATCCAGTCCCATGTGCACCAGCACGCGGAGCTGGGCTGGGTACTGCAGTGCTACACCATGTTCGGTGAGCTGTCCCGCATGACCCAGTTCAAGGACAAGTCCGCCAAACATAAAGAGAACATCAACGGCGGTCTGTTCACTTACCCCTCCCTGATGGCGGCGGACATTCTGCTCTACCAGCCCGACTTCGTCCCCGTGGGTGAGGATCAAAAGCAGCACTGTGAGCTGACGAGAGACGTAGCCCAGCGCTTCAACAGCATTTATGGCGATGTGTTCAAGATCCCCGAGCCTTACATCCCCAAGGCGGGTGCCCGAGTCATGGGTCTGACCGCCCCTGACAGCAAGATGAGCAAGTCCATGCCCGAGGGCTGCGTGTTCCTCATGGAAAACCCCGAGGACATCCAGCGCAAGTTCAAGCGTGCCATTACCGACAGCGATACGGAGAACTGCGTGCGCTATGACCCGGCCAACAAGCCCGGCGTGGCCAACCTGATGAGCATCTACTCCGCCGTGACGGGCAGAAGCTACGAGGCCATCGAGCAGGAGTTTGCCGGCTGCGGCTACGGTAAGTTCAAGCCCGCCGTGGGCGACGCTGTGGTGGAGTGCCTGCGCCCCATCCGCGAGGAGGCCACCCGTATTCTGGCTGACAAGGCCTATCTGGAAAGTGTGTACAAGGCCGGCGCCGAGAAGGCATCCTATGTGGCAAACAAGACTCTTCGCAAGGTATATAAAAAGATCGGCTTCGTGGCCCGCTGACAGGCTGTTATACAAAGGAGAATACCATGCAAGTTGAACTGGACGTGATCCGGCTGGTGGCTGCCGCCCTTGCGGTCGCCGCGCTGATCGCCTATATCGCCACCCCGGTGGTAAAAAACCTTGCCTTTAAAGTGGGCGCGGTGGATGTCCCAAAGGACAACCGCCGCATGCACAAACACCCCATCCCCCGCATGGGTGGTCTGGCAATCTTCCTTGGTTTTATCCTCAGCATCCTCATCTTCCTGCCTCTGCAGGAACAGCTGCGGGGGCTGCTGCTGGGATCGGTCATCATCGTGGTACTGGGTATTTTTGATGATATTTACGCCCTGCCCGCCGCCCCCAAGTTTCTGATCCAGATCTTTGCCGCCCTCGTGGCCGTATACATGGGCAACCGCATCACCATTATATCCAACCCCAACATCTTCAGCGATAACCCCATTTGGGAACTTGGCCCACTGTCTGTTCCCGTCTCCGTAATTTGGATCGTAGCCATCACCAACGCCGTCAACCTCATCGATGGACTGGACGGTCTGGCCTGCGGTGTTTCCACCATCAGCTCCCTGACCATGCTGGTCATCGCTCTTTGCGTGGCCGACCCAAGCGTGGCTATCCTTATGGCTGCCCTGTCCGGTGCGTGTATCGGCTTTCTGCCCTATAACCTGAACCCGGCCAAAATCTTTATGGGTGATACAGGTGCAACGTTCCTCGGCTTTGTCATGGCCACGGCATCCATCGACGGCCTGTTCAAGTTCTACAATGTGATATCCTTTGCCGTCCCCTTCCTCATGCTGGGCCTGCGCATCTTCGACACCTGCTCTGCCATTGTGCGCCGGGTGTCTCACGGCCAGTCCCCCATGACCGCTGACCGCAGTCATATCCACCACAAGCTCATTGACATGGGCTTCTCTCAGAAACAGGCAGTTGCCGTGCTGTATATTATCAGTGCCATTCTGGGGCTGTCTGCCGTGGTGCTGACCGCCAGCGGCGAGGTGCGCGCCATGATGTTCCTTATGGCTCTGTGTGTGGCGGGCGCGGTGGCCTGGCATCTCTATCTGAACCGCAAGAACCATCACCCCGGTTCCCATGGCAATGACCCCTTTTTCGGAGAGGAGGATCGCTCCAACAAATGAATCCCATCACTGTTATGACTATTTTCGGCACACGGCCGGAAGCAATTAAAATGTGTCCGCTGGTCCAGGAGCTGGACCGCCGCCCCGGCATCAACAGCCTGTGCTGTGTCACCGCTCAGCACAGGGAAATGCTGGACTCCGTGCTGGACATTTTTGGCCGGAAGCCCGATTTTGATCTGGACATCATGCAGCCCCGACAGACCCTGTCGACCATCACCTCAAAAACCATTCTGGGCATGGACGAGGTGCTGGCCCAGGTGAAGCCCGACCTGATTCTGGTCCACGGCGACACCTCCACCACCTTTGCCGGTGCTCTGGCTGCCTTCTACCACCAGATCCCCGTGGGTCACGTGGAAGCCGGCCTGCGTACTTACGACAAGTGGTCCCCCTTCCCCGAGGAGATGAACCGCAAGATGGTTGGCTGCATTGCCGACCTGCATTTCTGCCCCACCGTTGCCAACCGCGACAATCTGGCCCGCGAAAACATTACCAAAGGCGTGTTCCTGACCGGCAACACCGTCATCGATGCGCTGCAGACCACGGTGAAAGCGGATTATCAGTTTACCACGGAAATTCTCAATCGCCTGGATTACGAAAACCGCAAGGTCATTCTGGTCACCTGCCACCGCCGCGAGAATTACGGCCAGCCCATGGCCAACATCATGACCGCCCTGCGCCGTATTGCCGACGCTTTCCCTGAGGTCGAGCTGGTCTACCCCGTCCACCTGTCTCCCGTGGTGCAGCAGGCCGCCAAGCAGTATCTGAGCGGCCACGAGCGCATCCACCTGATCGAACCCATCGCCGTGGACGAGATGCACAACCTGATGGCCCGCTGCCATCTGGTCATGACCGACTCCGGCGGTCTGCAGGAGGAGGCCCCCGCACTGGGCAAACCCGTGCTTGTCCT
>JAZSJB010000053.1:0-59573 GCA_045534105.1 Lawsonibacter sp.
AACAGCGCCTGCTCATCGCCCGGGCGGTTGCCGCAAATCCAGACATCCTGGTCCTGGACGACAGCTCTTCCGCACTGGACTACAAGACAGACGCCGCCCTGCGGCAGGCTCTGGCCCAGCGCATGAAGGGCACCACGGTGGTCACCGTTGCCCAGCGTGTCAGTTCCGTAAAAAACTGCGACCTGATCCTTGTTATGGACGAGGGGCGCATTATCGGCGCAGGAGACCACGAGCACCTGCTGAACACCTGTGCGGAATATGCCGAGATCAGCCAGTCTCAGATGGGAGGTGCTTTCGTTGAGTAAAATGCGCGGAGGCCCGGGCGGGCCTCCCAACCCCAACCGCCCCACCTATGAAAAGCTCAACGGAAAACGCACCCGGCACGTGATTGTCCGCCTGAGCAAGTACATCCTGCGCTACTGGCCCCTGTTCCTGCTGGCACTCGCGCTGACCCTGTGTTCCAACCAGCTGGCACTGCTTGCTCCCCATTACTCAGGTCTTGCCATCAACGCCATCGACCATCCCGATGGGGTGCAGTTCGACGTAGTCAAATTCAACGTGACCCGCATGCTGGTGTGTTACGTTCTGGCCGCCCTGTTGAGCTTCGGCCTGTCCGTGCTGATGATCCACATCAGCCAGAAGATCGTCTATCTGATGCGCAAACAGCTGTTTGAAAAGCTGACCTCCCTGCCCGTGGGCTACTTTGACACCAACGCCACCGGCGACATTATCAGCCACATCTCCTATGACATCGATACTGTGAACACCTCCCTGTCCCACCATCTGGTACAGGTCATGACCAGTCTGTACACTGTAATTGGTTCCCTGATCTTTATGTGGCGAGTCTCCAAGCCCATGATCCTGATTTTCCTGTTCACCGCCCCCGCCTCTATCCTGTTCGGCAAGTGGCGGGCCACCCGGGTGCGCCCCATGTTCCGGGCCCGCGTCAAGAAGCTTGGTGCGCTGCACGGCTATGCAGAGGAAATGCTCTCCGGCTGTCGCACCATCCGCTCCTACGCCCGGGAGGATGAGATCTGCCGGCGCTTTGACCAGCGCAATGCCGACACCATGGATGCCTACTACGCCGCAGACCACTACGGCTCCATGATGTTCCCCGGCATGACCCTGATCACCAATTTGTCCCTGACCATGATCACTGTGTTCGGCGGCATCCTTTATATGCTGTCCCAGAGCGGTGCGGTGAAGGAGGCCTCCATCTTCTTCATTACCCTGGGCGGTGTGGCCCAGTTTGTCCAGTACTCCCGCAAGTTCTCCGGCCCCATCAGTGAGTTCGCCAACATCCTCAACGAGATTCAGTCCGCCTTCTCCGCCGCGGAGCGTGTGTTCCGTATTATGGATGAGGAGCCGGAGACCCCCGATGTACCCGATGCGGTGGACCTGCCCCATGCCGAAGGCCGGGTGGACATCGAAAACATCACGTTTGGCTATACCCCCTCTAAAACCATTCTGCGCGATGTGACCGTCCACGCCCAGCCGGGCAAGACCATCGCCATCGTTGGTCCCACCGGCGCGGGCAAGACCACCATCATCAACCTGCTCATGCGATTCTATGATGTCAATGACGGTGCCATCTATGTGGACGGCAGCGAGATCCGCCAAATCAGGCGGGAACCCCTGCGCGGCGCATATACTATGGTCCTGCAGGACACTTGGCTGTTCCACGGCACCATTTTTGACAACATTGCCTATGGCCGCGAGGGAGCCACGGAGGAAGAAGTGATCGCCGCGGCCAAGGCCGCCCGCATCCACTCCTACATCCAGTCCCTCCCCGACGGCTATCAGACCGTTCTGGCCGATGAGGGTATCAACATCTCCAAGGGCCAGCGCCAGCTTATCACCATCGCCCGGGCCATGCTCAGCGATTCCTCCATGCTCATCCTGGATGAGGCCACCTCCAACGTGGACTCCCGTACCGAAATCCAGATTCAGGAAGCCATGAATAAGCTCATGGAGGGCCGCACCTGCTTCGTCATCGCCCATCGCCTGTCCACCATCAAGAACGCGGACACCATTCTGGTGCTCCAGGGCGGCACCGTCACCGAGCAAGGCACCCACGACGAGCTAATCGCCAAGGGCGGCTTCTACGCCACTCTCTACAATTCTCAGTTCTCCTGAGTAATAAAAAACGGTGTGCATCCGTGGATGCACACCGTTTTTATCATATTTTTCTTCTGGGGTAAGGTTTCTTCTCGTCCGTTAGTCCCGCCAGATAGTCCATGCTGGTTTCCAGCGCCGCCGCAAGGCGGCGGCACTGTTCAAATGTATTACAAGGCTGACAGATACTGCCGAAGAAATCAAGCAAATCCAAGCCGAAACCGAAGAACTTTTTTTCGAAAGTGATGAAGAAACAACGCCCGAACCATAAAAGTCCGGGCGTTGTTTTATCTCTGATATTCAAATTCCAGATCGTACAGGGACACGATGTCGCCGTCCTTGATTCCCATTTCCTCCAGCTTATCAAACAGGCCGGATTCCCGCAGCTGGCGGTCAAACCAGTTTCTGGACTCGTAATCGCCAAAGTTGACGTTGGCGATAAGCCGCTGCAGCCAGGGTGCTTCGATGACCCAGGTATCGTCGTACACCTGAATGTCCACCTCTCCGGTGGTATCCACTTCGGGAGGCCGCTCCACATAGGTAGCCTCGTACACGGTGACCGGGGGCAGCTGGGCCAGCTCCTGGGCCGCCTTCTTCACCAGTTCACGGGTACCCTGATGGGCGGCGGCGGACAGCTCGAACAGCTCCATGCCCTTGCTTTCCACGTGGGCGCGCAGTCGCTCCAGCAGCTCAGGGTCGGTCATGATGTCCATCTTGTTGGCCACCACGATCATCTTGCGCTGAGCAAGCTCCTCCGACCAGCCGGCAAGCTCGGCGTTGATGGTCTCAAAGTCCTCCACCGGGTCGCGGCCCTCACTGCCCGACACATCCACCACATGGATGAGCAGACGGCAGCGGTCGATGTGGCGCAGGAAATCATGTCCCAAACCGGCTCCCTCCGCCGCACCCTCGATGATGCCGGGGATATCGGCCATGACGAAGGAGACCCCCTCCTCCACATAGACCACGCCCAGATTGGGGAACAGCGTGGTAAAGTGGTAGTTGGCGATTTTGGGTTGGGCACGGCTGACCACGCTGAGCAGGGTGGACTTGCCCACATTGGGGAAGCCCACCAGACCCACGTCGGCCAGCAGCTTCAGCTCCAGCACCACCTCCCGGCTCTCGCCGGGCATGCCCGCCTTGGCAAAGCGGGGCACCTGCCGGGTGGGGGTAGCAAAGTGCTGGTTGCCCCAGCCGCCCTTGCCGCCTTTGCAGAGGACGAAGGGCTTTTCGTCCGCCATGTCGTGGATGATCTCGTTGGTTTGCGCGTCCCGGATGATGGTGCCCCGAGGCACCTGCAGGACAAGGTCCTCCCCGTCCCGTCCGGTGCAGCGCTTGCCGCCGCCATCCATACCGTTCTTGGCCACGTACTTGCGCTTGTAGCGGAAGTCCATCAGGGTGGACATATGGTCGTCAATGGTGACCACCACGTTGCCGCCCCGGCCGCCGTCACCGCCGTCGGGGCCGCCGTTGGCCACATACTTTTCACGGTGGAAAGAAACTACGCCGTTGCCGCCGTTGCCGGAGCGCACGGTAATTTTCGCGGTATCTACAAAGGGTGCTGCCATAAGGGCACCTCCGTTCTTCTTGGGTAATTCGGATAAAAGAAGCCGCAAACGCGTGCGTTTGCGGCTTCTTTGTCAGTAAAATTACTGAGCGATCTCCACAATAACACGCAACGACGATCCTTGATCGTCGGCCACGCTTGGCGTGGCTTGCGTGACCCTGTCACGCAAGGGGCGTGTTGTTGCATCGCTTGTTATTTCACAGCCATGCTGTGAAATAATACAGCGAAGCTGTGGTGCAGTAAACCTTTGATTTACTGCTCAAGCGTTACGATGGAGACCTGCTTGCGATCCTTGCCCAGACGCTCAAACTTGACCTTGCCGTCCTTCAGAGCGAACAGGGTGTCGTCGCTGCCCTTGCCCACGTTCACACCGGGGTGGATGTGGGTGCCGCGCTGACGAACCAGGATGTTGCCGGCCAGAACAAACTGACCGTCGCCGCGCTTGACGCCCAGGCGCTTAGCCTCGGAATCGCGGCCGTTACGAGTGGAGCCAACGCCCTTCTTATGGGCGAAAAACTGCAAACCGATTTTCAGCATGTCTTACACCTCCAAGACAGATATGTTTTCAGGATATTCCTCGTGCAGCTCGGTAAAATAGACCATCAGGGCAGTCAGGAGTGCCTGACAGGTGCTCTCATTGGTCTGACCCAGGCTGCCGGGGAGCTTGAGGGAGATAGACGCGTCTTTCTGCCGGACCTTTACCGATGCCTCCAGCCCAAGCACGTCGTTAATGGCGCACTCACACAGGCGGACAACACTGGTGACGGCGGCGCAGACGATGTCGCTGCCCTCGTCGGCATAGCCGCTGTGACCCTTGACTTCAAAGCCCACGATGCGGCTGCCTTCCAAATGAAAGGCTACGGTGGTCATCAGGCCTTGATGGCGCCGATCTGCACCTTGGTGTAGGGCTGACGATGGCCCTGACGCTTACGATAGCCCTTCTTGGGGGTATACTTGAAGATCATGATCTTCTTGCCCTTGCCGTTCTTGACAACGGTGGCGGCCACGGAAGCGCCCTCCACAACGGGGGTGCCGAAGGTAGCCTTCTCGCCGTCGATGACAGCCAGGACCTTGTCAAAAGTAATGGCAGCACCGGCCTCGGCCTCGATCTTCTCCACGAAGATCACATCGCCCTCAGCCACCTTGTACTGCTTACCGCCGGTCTCGATGATAGCGTGCATGTAATTTTCAACTCCTTCATTTACGGGCTCGCTCTCCCGGGCGGAGCGGCTTAAATGCCCCTCACTTGCATACCCGCTCAATGCGGCTTACATAGTTTATCAGCCAAATCCGCCCTTGTCAAGCAAATTCGTACCGTTTTTCAATATTTTTATACAATCTCCGCCTGGGTGACCGTCCAATTACCCTCCCGCTCCGGACAGGGCCCATCCTTTACCACCACGGCGTACTTTTCAAGCAGCGCAATGGGCTTGTAGGACAATTTGGAAGTGCGCAGACCCAGGTCGCCCGTGTCATCCTCCCGGTTGATATATTCCACACCATCCACCGCAAACTTCTGCGCGAACTGGCTGACCAACATCTGATAGCCGCCCTCACAGCCCCGGTCGGCCTTTTCGATGTGAGTGAACAGAGTATCCCCCACCACCTCACCGATGGAGAATCCCACTACCTGCCCATCCACCCGCAGCACGCCGCCTACCATACCATAGGCGGAAAAGGCGTTCAAAACCTCACGGGTCTTTCGCAGATCCTCCTGAAAGGTCCCGCTGTCCTTTTGCGTGCCGGCGGCATACCGATCCAGAAAGATTTCCACATCAGCAACATCATTGGCAGTTAGCTCCGCAAAGCTCCAGTTCTCATAGGTACGCAGAAAGCGATTAACATGGTTGCGCTGACCACCAAGTTTCTTGCCCTTGAAGTATTTCAGGTCCTCCGCCTGATAGAGGTAATCAAAGGTATCCCGGTCGTTCATGACGGTGGCGCAGGGAAAACATTCCATCAGCGGCTCCAGCTCTTCCTTGGGAATGGGATAAAAGGTCAGTGGCATCTGCCGTCTGCAGCAATACTCCCGCACCTGCTCGTACTCCCGCTTGCGGTCGCCTCCCTGAGGCAGGGTAAACAGAGTGCCAAAGCCCGGATAATCCACCTTAAAATACAAAATATCCTTGTGGATGGCCCATTCGGTATTGTAATAATCCCGCCAGATGAAAATACCGCCCACGGTCAGGTCGCACAGTCGGCTGGGGTTATTTTTCAGGAAAGGACGCAGAACGCCCAGATCCTGCTCGGTCAAAGGATGAAATTCCAACATTGTTTTGTCTCTTTTCTGCTCTGCAAAGAGTGAAGCGCCCGCGGAGCGGACGCTTCCTTAAAAGGTATTATACCATAAAATACAGGGTTAAAACTACCAAAATCAGACTTTTTTCGCCCGCAGGGACACCCAACCGTTCTGCTCGGTGCGCTTTATGATCTTCAGTCCGTTCTTCTCCAGCGCCGTCTCCACCTCATGGGCACGGGTATCGATAATACCGGAACAGATGAACACGCCATCCTCCTTCATCAGGGCCGGGGCCTGAGTGGACAGAGGAATGATCACATCGGCCACGATGTTGGCCAGCACCAGGTCATACTGCTCCCGGCCCAGTTCCGCCGCCAGTGTCCGGTCGGACAGCACATCGCCCGCACGCACGGTATAGCGGTCCTTTCCGATCCCGTTGAGCCCGGCATTCTCGTAGGCCACGTCTACCGCCTTGGGGTCAATATCCACCGCCATGGCATGATCCGCGCCCAGCACAAGGGCGGCAATGGACAAAATACCGCTGCCGCAGCCCAGATCCAGCACGGAGCATCCGGGTGCGGTATGCTCCTCCACTCCCGCAAGGCACAGCTGGGTAGAGGCGTGGGAACCGGTTCCAAAGGTCAGGCCGGGATTGAGGTAGAAGGGCACCTTGCCCGCCGGAACAGGCTCGTTGCGTTCCCACTCCGGGACCACATAGAGCTTCTCGCCCACGGGCAGGGGCTTATAATACTTCTGCCAGCTGTAGGCCCAGTCATTATCCCCCAGCGGGGTAACTGTATACTCGCAGCCCAGCAGGGCGGCGTACTTGTTCAGCATCGCTTTGCCGTCCTCATCGTCGGTCACATAGAACTTGATACGGCTCAGCCCCTGCATGCGCTTTTCCAGGTCCTCATCTACATAGTCCCAGAACTGACGGTTCTGCTCCAGAAAGCGATGGAATTCCTGCTCGTCCTCCACCACAAGGCCAGTCATGCCGGCGTTGATGAGCTTTCCGCTCAGTTCGTCCAGACGGTCAGCGGTAGTGTTGACCGCCACCTCCAGCCATTTCAGTTCGTCCATTACTCAGCGCTCGCTTCCCATGTAGAACAGAGCCACGGTGCCCGGGCCGGAGTGGGCCCCAATCACGGGGCCAACGTTGTTGATGATGACATCCTTCACATTCCAGCGCGCGCGGACCATGTCCGCCAGCTTCTGTGCGTCCTCGATGCAGTCGCCGTGGCTGATGAAGATCACCTGCTCCTCCGGCCGGATCACGGTCTGCTCCATCTTGTCTGCCAGGGCCTTGATGGAGGCGGCGCGGCCCCGGGCCTTGGCAATGTTGATCAGGTGACCCTCGTTATCCACATGGAGCACGGGCTTGATGGACAGCATGGTTCCCACCAGAGCGGTAGCTGCGGAGACGCGGCCGCCGCGCTTAAGGTGGAACAGGTCATTCACGGTAAACTGATGGCACACGTTCAGCTTGTTATCCTCAGCCCACCGATACACCTCGTCAATACTCTTGCCCTTGGCGCGCTCCTGCGCGGCAAGATAAACGAACATTCCCTGACCCAGAGAGGCGCACAGGGTGTCCACCACGAAGATCTTGCGTTCTGGATACTTTTCCTTCAGATCATCCGCAGCGATGGCCGCAGAATTATAGGTCGTAGACAGGCCGGAGGAGAATGCCAGCACCAGCACGTCCTTCCCCTCCTGCAGGCTGGGCTCCATGGCCTCGGTAAACTGGGCCACGTTGACGGCAGAAGTAGTCGCCGTCTTGCCTTCACGCAGCAGATCGTAGAATTTGTGGGGTTCCATTTCCCGGTTGTCGGGATAATTATATACCGTCTTGCCGTCCATATTATAGCTCAGGGGCAGCACCTGCACATCCAGCTGCTCCACCAGCTCGGCGGTCAGGTCGGCGCAGGAATCGGTCAAAATCACAAACTGACTCATATCACTCACTCCTTGTCCGTTTTATGTTTCTTTTCCTCTTGGAGCCCGCGCTCCCGAATGATGTCCAGTACCCGGGCACAGGCCAGCTGGTTGGCATAGCTGCGCAGGCCCAGACTCAGGGCCAGCTGGGGCAGTTCGTCCTCCGGGGTGTCCGCATCCAGGTTGAGGGCCGCCTCGCTCAGGGCGGTGTCCAGCGCGCGGCAGAAGTAATGATAAATGGCCTGTGGTTCCTTGCTGTCGGGCACGGAGTCCAACATGGCACGCATATCCTTGACGCTGAGCACCTTTTTCATGGCGCACACCGCTGTAAGATAGCCCAGATGCACCGGACCGTAGCGCTTGCCCTCCGCTCTGGGCACAAGGCCGTCCTTGATATAATTGTTCACCATGGCAGAGGTGAGCAGCTCATCCTCCTTAAAATTAATCAGCTGCCGGGGCATATAGGAGATGACCTGATCCATGTACAAAGCGATATCGGGCAGATCTTCCCAAACTGCCGGGCGTTCCCGCTCCAGCCTGTCTTTCAGTTGTTTCAATTCGTCCATGACAGCGGTCCTTTCTGTTTGTTTTCACACTTTTATTATTATATTACAATATCCAGTATTTTGTAAAGTGGTTTTCGATATTATTTCCACCCCTACCCATTTCTCCCCGATTATGTTATAATGGTTTATCCGCAGTTTTAGTTGTCAGAAAGGAGGGCGTACGGATGAGAAGACTGGTCACAGGCATGCTTGCCCACGTGGACGCAGGCAAGACCACCCTGTCTGAAGCTATGCTCTATCAGAGCGGCGCCATCCAGAAGCTTGGCCGGGTGGACCACCGCAGCGCCTTCCTGGACACAGATGACATTGAACGGGAGCGCGGCATTACCATCTTCTCCAAGCAAGCCCTACTCAACCTCCCCACCGTAAGCCTGACCCTGCTGGACACGCCGGGGCATGTAGACTTTTCCACCGAAATGGAACGCACGCTGCAGGTGCTGGACTGCGCCGTTCTGGTCATCAGCGGCACGGACGGAGTACAGGGCCACACCCGCACCCTCTGGAGCCTGCTGCGCCGATACCAGGTGCCTACGTTCCTGTTTATCAACAAGATGGATCTTGCCGGCACAAACCGAGAACATCTTATGACCGATCTTCGCCGTCAGCTGGACGACGGGTGCGTGGATTTCGCGGCGCCGGACCGGGACGAGAACGCCGCCATGTGTCATGAGGACGCATTGGAAGAATTTCTGTCCTCCGGCGCGCTTTCCGAGGAAAGCCTGCGCACGCTGATCTCACACCGTAAGGTATTCCCCTGCTTCTTCGGCTCTGCCCTGAGGCTGACCGGGGTGGGCGAGCTTCTGACCGGCCTGGAAACCTTCTCTCCACGCCCGAAGCGGCCGGAGGCGTTCGGTGCCCGGGTGTTCAAGGTATCCCGGGACAACCAGGGTAGCCGTCTGACCTGGATGAAGATCACCGGCGGCACCCTCAAAGCCAAAGATCTTCTATCCGGCGGACAGGGCGAAGAGGCCTGGCAGGAAAAGGCCGACCAGCTGCGCCTGTACTCCGGCACCAAGTTTGCCGCTGCCGATGCCGCCCCCGCCGGCAGCGTGTGCGCGGTCACCGGGCTGACCCACACCCGTCCCGGCATGGGACTGGGTGCCGAAGCAGGAGATACTCTGCCCATTCTGGAGCCGGTGCTCACCTATCATCTGATTTTGCCGGAGGGCTGCGACCCCCATGTGGCCCTGGGCAAACTCACCCAGCTGGAGGAGGAAGATCCCCAGCTGCACATTGTCTGGAATCAGCTGCTGCGCCAGATCCACATCCAGCTCATGGGCCAAGTCCAGCTGGAGGTGCTGCGCCGAGTCATTGCCCAGCGCTTTTCCATGGCGGTGGAATTCGGTCCGGGCAGCATCGTATACAAAGAGACCATCTCTGACACGGTGGAGGGCATCGGTCATTTCGAGCCTCTGCGTCATTATGCCGAGGTCCATCTGCTCCTTGAGCCGGGCGAGCGGGGCAGCGGCCTGCGTTTTGAGTCGGGCTGCTCCACCGACGCACTGGACCTGAACTGGCAGCGCCTTGTGATGACTCATCTGGGAGAAAAGGAGCATTTGGGCGTGCTTACCGGCTCCCCCATCACCGACATGAAAATTACCCTCATCGCCGGGCGGGCTCACCCCAAGCACACAGAGGGAGGAGACTTCCGTCAGGCCACCTACCGCGCCGTGCGCCATGGCCTGATGCAGGCCCAAAGTGTCCTGCTGGAACCCTGGTACTCTTTCCGTCTGGAGGTTCCGCCTGACAACGTAGGCCGCGCCATGACCGACATTCAGACCATGGGTGGCTCCTTCGACCCGCCGGAGCCTCAGGGGGAACTGACCCTGCTCACCGGCTGTGCTCCTGTAGCCGGCCTGCGGGACTACTGGCAGGATGTGACCGCCTATACCCGTGGTCTGGGCCGCCTGAGCTGCCAGGTACGGGGCTACCAGCCATGCCACAACACCGAAGAGGTCATCGCTGCCACAGGTTACGAGGCCGAGCGGGATACCAACAACACCGCCGATTCTGTGTTCTGCGACCACGGCGCGGGTTTTGTGGTCCCCTGGCGTGAGGTAGCGGACCACGCCCACATAGAAAGCCCCCTTAAGGCACAAAAAGAGCCGGAAGCCACACCCACAGGTCCTGCCGGAGGCAGCACCCGGCAGTATACCGGCTCTCTGGAGCAGGATAAGGAGCTGCAGGCCATCTTTGAACGCACCTACGGCAAGGTGGAGCCAAGGGCCTTTCATCCGGCCAAAAAGCCTGCCCGCACCAGTCTGGCCGACAAGGAATACAAATTCCAGCCCAAACATAGCGGGCCGGAATATCTTCTGGTGGACGGCTACAACATCATCTTCGCCTGGGACGAGCTGAAAGAACTTGCCCGGCAGGATGTTTCCGCCGCCCGGAGCGCCCTGTGCGATCTGCTGTCCAACTACCGCGGTGCCAAGCAGTGCGAAGTCATTCTGGTCTTTGATGCCTACAAAGTCAAGGGCAACCCCGGCTCCGTAGAAAAAAACAATGGTATCTACGTGGTATATACCAAAGAAGCAGAGACAGCAGATTCCTATATTGAAAAAGCCACCTACGACCTGAGCCGTGACCATAAGGTCCGGGTCGCCACCTCCGACGCCCTGGAACAGCTCATCATTCTGGGTCATGGCGCTTTGCGCGTCTCCGCACGAGCCTTTCATCAGGAGGTGGAAGAAACTCAGGGTCAGATCAGCCGTTTTCTGGCCGACCACAATCGTCAAAATGCCCATTCCTGCCAGATCAGAGATACAGCTCACATAAAAAAACAATAAATCGCAGGAAAAGAAATAAAAAATAGGGGCATACTGATTTACAAAACACATGATTTTTGCTATACTGAAGTGTGGGGTTTCTTCCCCCCGAATTTTTCAGCCGTCCCGAGGGACGTGCTGACAAGGAGTGGTCCCTTTATGAGCCGTATGATAGGTACTGTTTCCCGCGGTGTCCGCGCCCCCATTATCCGCGCCGGCGATGATCTGGCTAAGATCGTCACCGACTGCGTGCTGGAGGCTTCCGCCGATGACGGCTTTGCCATCCGTGACCGTGACGTGGTGGCCATCACCGAGTCTATCGTGGCCCGCGTGCAGGGTAACTATGTTTCCGTGGACGACATCGCCAGCGACGTGCGCGCCAAATTTGGCGGCGGCACTGTGGGTGTTATCTTCCCCATCCTCAGCCGCAACCGCTTCGCCATCTGCCTGCGTGGCATCGCCAAGGGCTGCAAGAAGGTCGTGCTGATGCTGTCCTACCCCTCTGACGAGGTGGGCAATCATCTTATCTCCCTGGACGCCATGGACGCCGCCGGCGTGGACCCCTATAAGGATGTGCTGTCTCTGGAGCGCTACCGCGCCCTGTTCGGCTATGAAAAACATCCCTTCACCGGTGTGGACTATGTGGCCTATTACGAAGAACTGATCCGCAGCTGCGGTGCCGAGGTGGAAATCATCTTTGCCAATGACCCCCGCGCCGTGCTGGCTTACACCAAAAACGTCCTCAACTGCGATATCCACACCCGTGCGCGCACCAAGCGGCTTTTGAAGGCCGCCGGCGCGGAAAAGGTGTTTGGTCTGGACGAGATCATGAACGCCCCCATCAACGGCAGCGGCTGGAACGAAAAGTATGGTCTGTTGGGCTCTAACAAGGCCACTGAGGACCAGGTCAAGCTGTTCCCCCGTGACTGCCAGGATCTGGTGGAAGACATCCAGAAGCGCCTGTTGGACAAGACCGGCAAGCATGTGGAGGTCATGGTCTACGGCGACGGTGCCTTCAAGGACCCCGTGGGCAAGATCTGGGAGCTGGCCGACCCCGTAGTCTCTCCCGCCTACACCGCCGGGTTGGAGGGCACCCCCAACGAGCTGAAGCTGAAGTATCTGGCCGACAACGACTTTGCCGCCCTGTCCGGCGAGGCCCTCAAGCAGGCCATTAAGGACAAAATCCAGGCCAAGGATGATGACCTGGTGGGTCAGATGGTGTCCGAAGGCACCACCCCCCGCCGTCTGACTGACCTGATCGGTTCCCTGTGCGACCTGACCTCCGGCTCCGGCGACAAGGGCACCCCCTTCGTCTATATCCAGGGCTACTTCGACAACTACACCACCGAATAAGCAGAACGCAGGGCAGCTTTTGCTGCCCTGCGTTTTTTGTAAAACCGGACCTGCCGCAAAGGCAGGCCCGGTTTGCTGTTTGTTGATTACTCGTAATCGTAGAAGCCGTGCTTGGTCTTTTTGCCCAGGCGGCCTTCCTCGTACAGCTTTGAGATCATCTCATAGCCGTAAGACTTCACGCCCGTCTCCTCATAGCGGCGCTTGAGCACGTTGTAGCGCACATCGATGCCGCTCATGTCGTCCAACTCGTAGGGACCCATGGGATGACCCAGACCCAGCTTGACAGCGGTGTCCAGATCTTCCAGAGAGCACACGCCCTCACTGACCAGACGGTAGGCCTCTTCCTTGATGGCCTTGAGTACATTGTTGACGATGAAGCCGTCCTCTTCCTTCTTCACCAGAGCGGGGGTCTTACCGGTGCTGCGGCCAAACTCCATCAGCTTGTCCACAGTCTCCTGAGAGGTATGCTCACCCTTGACCACCTCAACCAGCTTCATGACCAGTGCGGGCATGAAGTAGTGCAGGTTGGCCAGGCGCTCGGGATGGTCCACCACGCCGGCAAAGGTGGAGGACACCATGAAGCTGGAGTTGGTGGCGATGACGGTGTCGGGACGGACCAGCTTGCTCACCTTGCCCAACAGATCGGCCTTGGCCTGCTTGTCCTCAATAATGGCTTCAATAACAATGTCGGTATCCTTACAGGCCACAGCCAGATTGTCAGTGACGGAGAAACGCACCTTGACAGCGTCCACCTGCTCCTGGGTCATGCGGCCCTTGGCCACGCGGCCGGCCAGGTACTCTTCCTTCCAGCTCTCCAGACTTGCCAGCGCGGCGGGGAAGCTTTCACACACGGTCACCTCGTAGCCGTGGATAGCGGTGTTTAGGGCGATCTGACGGCCCATAGCGCCGCCGCCGATAACAGTGCATTTTTTCATGATTAAACACCTCGTGTATAAATGTCAATCAGTTGTAGAGTCCGTCATACTGCCACAAGCCAAGGGCAGCGTTGCGCACAAAGTAGATCTCCTCGCCGTTGGGCAGGGTCTTCCAGCCGGTCTGCCAGTTTTCGCAGGGATAGGCAGCCAGAGCATCCGCCACGCTCATATAGCTAAAGCCTGCGTGCTCGATCTCCTCCTGAGGAATCTGATCAGTGCAGTAGGTCAGCCGGGTCTCCATGCTGGGCACGCAGCGGATCAGGTGGCCCGCCAGGGACATGTTGCTGCTGAGCAGAGGATCGCTCTGATACAGGGCCAGCATCTCCTCCCGGGGGCGGTAGCCGTACTTGCGGATGGCCTGATCGGCCAGGTCGTTCTCACCAAAGACGCGCAGACCCGGGGCGATGACGATGATCTCACCACCCTCCTCCACCATCTTCATGGTGCGGTAGAAGGCCTTGTTGGTGACCCAGGTGGAGTGATAGCTGTGGGGATCCATCCAGACCACGCACTTCTTCACAGGCTTTTCCACATGGTTAATGTTAACCTGCTGGCTCAGGGCCACGGCCTGCTCAAAGCTGTCCCGCTCCTTGCCGATGAAGATGCCCTTAAAGATGTCCACATCGTCCTGCTGTGCCATAACGGTCAGCACGAAGGTGATGGGCAGTTTGTCCAGGAAGTTCTTCTGGATGTAGTCGAACAGGCGGCGGGGAGGGGTGTCCACATTGCCCACGATGCGGTGACGGCCGTAGAACACACCCAGGAAGTGGCTGACGTTGATCATCTCACCGCCGCCGCAGCCCACCACCAGATTCTTGGTGTAGCCGGCAAAGCCCGCCAGCTCGTGGGGGACCACCTGACCGATGGACAGGATGGCGTCATACTTGCCGCTGAGCAGCTCCCGGTTGACGGAAACGGTCACATCGTCCTTGAACAAACCCTCGGACACTTGATCCAGATAGGAGCCGGGAACAGTGCCGATCTCCTGAATGGAGTTGCGGAAGTCGTGGGCGATGTAGGCATCCATGGGAATGCCGTCGCCAAACATCTCCCGCAGCTGTTCCTCGGTCATAGGCAGATGGGTGCCCAGAGCGGGCAGCACCTTGACGCTGACACCCTTCTTGGTCAGCTGCTCATAGTAGTGGGCGGTGATGAGGCCCGCGCCGGAGTGGGAGCGGGTAATGTCGGGCGGGAGCAGCAGCACGCTGGCCCAGTTGTTGTCCGCCATGTGGCGGTCCAGCAGTTCGATCACCTGCTCTTTGGAGACAGATGCTTCTTTATTCTGAAGGGAATAGTTCATTGTGCCCTTTCCTTTCTTACTTCTCAACGAGAGCTGCCATACCCTGACCGCCGGCGGTGTAGGTGCACAGAATGCCCTTCTGGCCCTCCTTCAGAGAGGCCGCCAACCGCATGAGCATGATGATGCCCTCGGCACCATCGTTCTTGCCGTAGGCCAGGGCGCCGCCCATGGGGTTGACCTGAGCCTTGCCGCCCAGCGTCATCACGGTGTCCAGCACATCCTGCGCGCTGTTCTCAATGATCTCAATGACAGCGATGTCGTCCATGGACAGGCCCTTGTTCTTCAGCAACTTCTCCACCGCCAGAGCACCGGCAGTCTGCTGCTGCTTGGGGTCGCAGCCGGACACGGCGAAGCCGCAGATGGCAGCCTGAGCCTTCACACCCAGTTGCTTGGCCTTGTCCTCGCTCATGAGCATGGTGACAGCGGCACCATCGGCATAGGGGGACAGCACCTTGTCAGCGGAAGCGGAAGCCACCAACTCGTCCTTATCCACAGTGATGGTACCCTTCTTGCGCACCTCATAGGAGATGGGCAGGATCTGGCCGGTGCAATCGGCAGCCTGAGCCTTGGCAATGCTCTCCTCGGCAAACTTCACCGCCTCGGCGCTGAGTTCCTTGCCGTGGGCCAGCTCATACTGCTCCAGGCGGCCCATGGCCTCGGGCTGGGTGCACTGCTCGGCCTCCTCAATGGAGTCGATGAAGGTGCGGTGCTGGGGATAGAAGTGGTTGCGGGCGTCACGCAGCACAAAGGGGGCGGCAGAATAGCTGTCCGCACCGCCGGCCACGCAGATATCCTCGTTTCCGGTGGCGATCAGGTAGTAGCAGTTGCGCAGGGCCTGCAGGGCGGAGCCGCTGCAGCTCTGCACAGTGTAACCGGGCACCTCCACGGGCAGTTCCGCCTTCAGCCAGGCGTAGTGACCGATGTTGTTGGGCATGGTGGAGGGGTGCGCCTGACCAAAGACCACCTGATCCACCGCGTTGGCATCCACACCGGTGCGGGAGAGCAGCTCGGTCAGGATCTTGGCAGAAAAGTCGGAGGAAATGAAGGGGGCCAGACCGGCGCCGGGCTTGCCCCAAGCGGTACGAACGCTGTCGGCAATAATTACTTTCTTCATGTTCATCAACCGTCCTTTCTGCACTGCTCAAAGATGGAGGCGAAGCCCATGCCGCCGCCGATGCACATGGTGACCATGGCGTAGCGCACGTCGGGACGCTCCTTCAGCTCATAGAACAGCTTGGTGGTCAGGATCCCGCCGGTGGCGGCCAGGGGATGGCCCAGAGAGATACCGCTGCCGTTCACGTTGGTGCGCTCCCAGATGGACTCAAAGGTCTCAGTCTCGGACCACTTGACCCACTCGCGCATCACGGCCACGGACTGAGCGGCAAAGGCCTCGTTCAGCTCGATCAGGCCAATGTCCTCGATTTTCAGACCGGCCTTTTCCAGCGCCTCACGGGAAGCCTCGATGGGGCCAACGCCCATGATCTTGGGCTCCAGGCCAACCACAGCGGAAGACACGTGGCGCAGATAGTAGTCATAGCCCAGTTCGTCAGCCTTCTCACGGCTCATGACCAGCACGGCGGAAGCGCCGTCGTTGCGGCCGGAGGAGTTGCCGGCGGTAACACAGCCGTCCTTCTTGAAGGCGGGCTTCATGGCAGACAGCTTCTCCAGGGTGGTAGAACGGGGATGCTCGTCGGTGTCAAAGTCACCCACGGGAACGATCTGCTCCTTAAACTTGCCCTCGTCAATGGCCTTGCGGGCGCGCTCCTGGCTGCCCAGGGCAAACTCGTCCTGGATCTCCCGCTCGATGCCGTACATCTCGGCCACGTTCTCGGCGGTCAGACCCATGGGCAGCACGCCGAAGATCTCCTCGGGGGAGTTGCCTGCAGTACCCTCCAGAATGTTGTCCATGAGGGTCACGTTCTTGGTACCCAGACCGCCGCGGGCATTGCGCAGATAATAACAGTACTTGGTCATGTTCTCCGCGCCGCCGGCCAGTATAATGTCCGCGTCGCCGCAGGCGATGGTCTGGCTGGCATCGTAAATAGACTGGGAGCCGGAGGAGCAGGCGCGCTGCAGGGTGTAGCCGGGCACCTTGTCCGGCAGCCCCGCCTCCAGCCAGCCGTAGCGGGCCAGATTCATGGGATATGTATTCATCTTCACATGGCCAAAAATGACCTCGTCCACCTGATCCGCCGTGATTTTGGAGCGGTTCAGCACTTCTTTCATAACGATGGCGGCCAGCTCCTGCTCGTCATACTCGCTCAGAGCGCCGTTCATCTTGCCGATGGCGGTTCGTACGCAATCGGTGATTACTGCATCTCGCATCGCATTTCCCTCCATAGTTATATCGTGTATTTGGGGCAAAAATCCCCGATACTCTTACAGCTACAGTATACCATTGACAAAGTCAAATGAATAACTCATAATAAGTTTAGAACTCATAAGTTTAAACTGATGATAAGGGGGGCAGTCCCGTGATCACCCTGCTGCAGCTGGACTATTTCCGCAAATTGGCAACCACAGAGCACATCACCCAGACAGCCAAAGAACTGTATATCTCCCAGACCGCCCTGAGCAGTATGATCATCGGTCTGGAAAAGGAGCTCGGTGTGCAGCTGTTTGACCGGTCCAAGCGTTCCATCCGCCTCAACCAGGCCGGCAAACTCTATCTGCAGTATGTCAACGACGTATTTACCGCCCTGGACAACGGACGCTCCGCCCTGCAGGAACTGACGGAAAACGCGGAAAAGCAGGTGAGCATTGCCATGGGCACCTCTCAGGTTTGGCTGCCCATGGTACGTGACTTCCGCAAGCAGTACCCGGAGTGTGCCATCAAGCAGCAGAACAAGACGCTGGAAGAGCTGATCAACGCCCTGCGCTCCATGAAAACGGACTTTGTCATTGCCAGCACGGACGAGATCCCGGACACCGATTTGGAACATGTCTTTTTGAAAAAGGACAGTGTCTATCTCTGCGTCCCCAAGACCCACCGTCTGGCCGGCCGGGAATCCGTCTATTTAAGAGAACTGGAGAACGAAGCCTATATCGACCTGCCTGCAGGCACCCCCTGGCGGGGATACTGCGCCCATCTGTTCGAGCAGGCAGGTGTCAATATCCGCACGGTGCTGGAATGTGACTACTCCCTGCGGGCCGCCCTCATTGACTCGGAGTTCGGCGTAGCCCTTACCTCCGCCTCCGCCTATGAGGTGGATATGTTCAAGCCAAACTGCTACATCCCCATTGCGGATGACTTTGCCTGCCGGGAGATGGCCCTGTTCTGGAACCCCAAGAAGTACATGTCCAAGGCCGCCCTCAGCTTCCGGGAATTCTGTGC
This sequence comes from Lawsonibacter sp., assembly GCA_045534105.1. Lineage (GTDB taxonomy): Bacteria > Bacillota > Clostridia > Oscillospirales > Oscillospiraceae > Lawsonibacter. The sequence continues at coordinate 18,113 of JAZSJB010000053.1, forward strand.
CTCCTATTGGTCCGGACAGACAGAGGAATAACCTCCTAATTTATTGTCCTCCCATTTTGGACTTCTGCCCGTTTTCCATATTCCTCCGGAAAAGAAAATGTGGTATAATCTTTGCTCAGAGCAAGCCAAAGAGGGGTATTTTGTGAAGTTATCTCTTGGCCAAATCAGATCGGCCTGTTTCTGGGCGTGGACTGCCTGCACCTAAACGTCAACGGATTTGACCATTATTTCAAGGGCCTCTGGCCCCATATGAAGACCACGCTGAAGGAGTGATGCCTGTGTCCATTCGGAAGGATGCCGTATGCTTCATCGTGGGTGCGGGAGAGATTTCGCCCCACCTATCCCTGAACCTGCGTCCGAACGACCTGCTCATCGCGGCGGACGGGGGATTTCTAACGGTGGAACGGATGGGCCTTGCACCCCATCTGGTCATTGGGGACTTTGACTCGCTGGGCCAACAGCCCAACTACCCTAACACTGTGGTCCTGCCTACGGTAAAGGATGAAACTGATATGTGCGCCGCCATCCGTCTGGGCCGGGAGCGGGGCTACACCCACTTTGCCCTGTACGGGGGAACGGGCGGACGGCTGGCCCATACCCTTGCAAATCTTCAACTTTTGGACGGTTTGGCCCGGGAGGGATGCCGGGGCTTTCTCATCGGGGACGGCACAGTGGCAACCGCCGTCCACTGCGGGGCGCTGGACTTCCCCTCCCACATGTCCGGCTATTTGTCCGTCTTCTGCACCAGCGGAACGGCCCAGGGCGTTACCCTGTCCGGGCTGAAATACGAACTGATGGGCGCCCAACTGGAGAGCAGCTTCCCCCTGGGGGTGAGCAACGAGTTTGCCGGAGCTGCCGCGCGAGTCGCCGTTGACAGCGGGACCTTGCTTGTGCTCTGGCAGGGAAATGACATTGAAGAATCCCTGTTGCGTACTCTGTAATATCATTTGTAGGGGGCGGAGCCCCGACACAAAAAAGAAAGGACTGATTTTATGAACGACATCAAAGCTCTGGTCCTCGCCGCCGGAAAGGGCACCCGTCTGCGTACAGAAGGGGTCAACCTGCCCAAGGTCATGCGCCTTGCCGACGGAAAGCCTCTGCTGCACTATGTGCTGACCGCACTGGATTTTCTGCCTCAGGAGGATGTCATCCTTGTGGTAGGCTACCAGAAGGAGGCGGTGCTGGAGGCCTATTCCCAGTATCCCCATGCGGTTCAGGAGGTGCAGAACGGCACTGGCCACGCCGTGCAGTGTGCCGCCCACCTGCTGGAAAATTTCAACGGCCATGTGCTTATCTGCTGCGGCGATACGCCCCTGATGCAGCGTGAGACCTTCCGGTCCCTGGTGGATATCCATCTGAAGGAGGGCAACACCTGCACCATGCTCTCCGCCATTCTGGACGAGGGCGGCAATTACGGCCGTGTCCTGCGCGAGGAGGACGGCAGCTTCAAATGTATCGTGGAGGCCCGGGACTGCACCCCCGAGCAGGCCGCCGTGCGGGAGGTCAACGTGGGCGCGTATCTGTTCCACGTGCCGGAACTGCTCAATGCCCTCAGCCAGCTAAAAACCGACAACGCCCAGGGCGAGCTGTATCTCACCGACTGCCCCGCCATCATCAAGGCCGCCGGCCACCGGGTGGGCGTGTGCGATACCTGCTCGGCACAGGAGATGCTGGGTGTGAACACTGTGGAGCAGCTGCAGGAAGTGGAGGACATCCTGCGCGGGCGCTGATATGGAACTGAAAAACGGTACCGCATTACCTGCGGTACCGTTTTTTGCATATTAACCTTTGGGTACGCTCCAGGGATCGTGGAGGGCGTAATTGGCAGCCTGGATGACCGTCTGCTTCATGTCCTGCGTAATGGTCAGATCTCCCAGCTCCCGGAACCGCTCCTGCCGCATGGGTGCGGGGAGTACGTCCATAGTGATGCGCTCCACTGTCCGCCCGGTCAGCTGAGCCGCCATGGCGTAGGCAGCGATCAGACGGCCGAAATCGTTCAGATGGGTGTAGTCCCGCCAAATCTGCGTCTGAGGACGGCCCTGAGTCAGATGGGCGTTCAGAATAGCTGCGCCAGTGCAAACAGCCATAAGGTAGGTCTCATCTGTGAGGATGTGCTCCTTCGCCTTGCTGGTGAGAACGGCGAACTGGTTGATGGGGTTGAATCCGTACAGATTGATCAGCCGCTCCTTGTAACCTGCGGGAGGCTGGGGCTTATGCTCCGGGGAGAAGAAATACTCGTCGTTGGGGCTGGGCCAGGAGGTGTGCCAGAAGAACTGATGGGGTGTCTGTACCCGCTCGTTTACAAAGTTCTCCAGAGTCCGGCGTCCGGCCCGGTTCAGCGTGTCGTCCAAATCGGACTTGGCAGCCTGCAGAAAGACGATGTCCCACGGCTCGTCCTGCAGCACGGTGTCCAGGGTGAACTGCTCGCGGATGTCCCACTGGCCGTCTGTGTTCTTATAGTAGCGATAGGCCGGTTCATTTCCGGTTCCAAATTGAATGTGCCGGTCGATGGAGCAGCCGCTGTAGTATGCCACGCCCAGCACCGGCTCGATCCCCGGGAGCAGATCGCGCAGCGCCTGGGAAAGCAGCCAAAACGCGTCTACAGAGTGACTGTTTCCAATGATGAGAATCCTGGTCTGTTCCGTTGAGATCATACGCAAATTCCACCCTTCGGTCATGTTCATTCTGCATTATGGGCAAGCGGACACGGAAAGTCAAGTTCGCTTTTCTTTATGCAAAGATAAATCAGGTTTACGCTTATCCCTTGATACAACTTGTTTTTTCTTTTTTTGTGTGGTATACTGTTGCTCCAATGCGGAAAGGAGGTGTCCCCATGGCGGAAGGCATCAAAATCGTAGCCAAGAACAGCAAGGCCTACCACGACTTTTTTATTGAAGAAAAGTACGAGGCCGGCATCGCTTTGGCGGGCACCGAGGTCAAGTCTATCCGGTTGGGCAATGTAAATCTGAAGGATTCCTACTGCATCATCAAGGATGGGCAGCTGACCGTCCATGGCATGCACATCAGCCCCTATGAAAAGGGCAATATCTTTAACAAGGACCCCCGCCGTCCCCGTCAGCTGCTCATGCACAAGCGTGAAATCTTCAAACTGTACGGCAAGATCAAACAGGACGGCTACGCTCTCGTTCCCCTGTCCATCTATCTCACCCATGCCCGGGTCAAGCTGGAGATCGGCCTTGCCAAGGGCAAAAAGCTCTATGACAAGCGCGAGTCCGCCGCCAAGCGGGACGCCAAGCGTGAGATCGACAGGACCATCAAGTCCAGAAATGCCAGATAAGGCGTACACATAAGAAAAGGAGTGTTTCCCATGGCTCAGAACCCTATCGTTACCTTTGAAATCGAAATGGAGACCGACTTCGGCACCCAGACCGGCATCATGAAGGCCGAGCTGTACCCCGAGATCGCTCCCAACACCGTCAACAACTTCATCTCCCTGATCAAGAAGGGCTACTATGACGGGCTGATCTTCCACCGCGTTATCCCCGGATTCATGATCCAGGGCGGCTGTCCTCAGGGTACCGGAACCGGCGGTCCCGGCTACACCATCAAGGGCGAGTTCTCCGGCAACAACTTTGCCAACGATCTGGTCCACGACCGGGGCGTGTTGTCCATGGCCCGCACCATGGCCCCCAACTCCGCGGGCAGCCAGTTCTTCGTCATGGTGGAGAAGGCTCCCCATCTGGACGGCCAGTACGCCGCCTTCGGCAAGGTCATCGAGGGTATGGAGACTGCCGATGCCATCGTGAATGCCAAGCGCGACTGGAGCGACAAACCCCGCATGGCTCAGCGCATGGCCAAGGTGACTGTGGACACCTTTGGCGTGGACTATCCCGAGCCCGAGCAGTATTGATTTTGCACCCGGGGGATGCATTTGCCTCCCCCGGGGTAAAATAAAACCGAATCGTAATTGTTGTTTACCACTTAAAACTCCCGTTCTCACCGCCGCAGGCAACCAAACTCCCGCACCCCTAAACGCAACCCAGCGAAGCAGTTGTGTTTTGGAGAGGAGGAGCAAGGGAGCGGGGCGAGGAATGCCCACCAGGGCGTTCCGAACGGAGCGGACTTTGCTCCGACGAGGGGGCGTACCGGTTTCGACGGGGACGCGGAAGTGGGGATAGCGGGCGGTGGCGCCTGGCCACCTTAAAACGGGCATTCTTTATAAATTAAAGAACAACACTTACGCTTACGCTGCCTAATTAAGGCGGCCGTCTGCCCCGGAAGGACCACGAGCCGGGAACAGGCGTCGATTAGTGGTGCACGTGCGTGCGCAAAGCTTTGAGCGTACCATGAACAATGAAGCTACCAAGTCCCTGAGTGTGACGGCTCACGCCCGGACAAGGGAATGTAAATAACCGTCTGCGCCCGGAGAAGTTCCCATGGAAGAGTTTTCGGACGGGGGTTCGACTCCCCCCGCCTCCACCAAAAAAGACGGCCACCCCACACGGGGTGGCCGTCTTTTTCTGCGTGGGGGGAGTCGAAGCCTGAGAGGGCATTCGCCGTTAAGAAAAATGATCCGGGGGATCGTTTTTTAGGCGAATGGTGCGCAGGCGGGTACCGAAACGCAATGCGTTTGGGTCGCCAAGCACGGCATACGCGAAGCGGATGCCTCCCCCCGCCTCCGCGTCGCTGCGGACGGCATATCGTTCGAAGTGACTTTGGAAAAAGTCACTTCTTACTCATTCTGTCGCAGCTCCTTTCCAAATCACAACCGCTGCGCTGGGTTGCGATTTGGTTTGGTGAAACAGCATGCCGCGTCACGTGAGAAATAACAAAAAAGCGGCTGATGGTCAACCTTTACTGGCCATCAGCCGCTTTCGTTTGTCCTGACGACCATCGCCATAAAAAACAAACTTAGCAAATTCTCATAATTTTATAAAGTTGCTCCTGACCAGTATCGACTGGCTATGTCAGGTGCAACAACCTTTTCCCGACGTTCGGTATAAAACGCATGTTAGCCGACACTAACGAACGCCCCGGCCAGTCTTTCCTTGCCATATGATAGTCAACCCTATTTTAAGCAGGATATCCTTGCAGACTGGCTTTGATTCGTATAATATGATACTATATTGTTGTTTGCAATCGTTTTACATGATATTTATAATGCAGGTATACGATAAGTCACTGCGCACCCACAGCGCACGATTCTTTCTTCCAGAAAGCCCGGAGGTATTTCTATGCAGCTTTATCATGATAAGCCCCAATCCAAAGGGGTTGAGAACGCCTTGAAGCGCGCCCGCCAGATGGTGGACATCAAGTGGACGCCCCGAAAAATGATCCCCGGCGGATATATCTTTGACACTCCCACAGAAAAGAAGTTTGTGGACACCTGGATTCCGGCTCATCTGCCTCAGGAGGGCATGATCTATTCCTCGGCTCGCATCCACAGAAAATTCGTGGGTACCAATGTGTCCATTGAGACATTTATGACCGCGCTGGCCAACCCCAACAGTGTCCTCTATACCCGTCCGCAGCACGGGCTTTGCCGTGCCGGGTACAGTTTCTACGGAAGCGTCTGTTCCGTGTTTGCCAGTTATGTCTGCGGTCTGCCCGACCCCGTCCCATGTGCAGGCTGGCTCAAGGTGCCCGGTGTTTCCGTTGTCGAATCGGAAAAGCTGGAAGACCTGCAGCTGTGCGACATACTGTTGATCTACGATCCACCGCGCAAGTCCCACATCGCCGTCATCACCGACATCCTGCGGGATGTGGATGGCAAGGTGCATCAGATCACGGTTTCCGAAAGTACGACGCCCCGCTGCCGCCGCACCGACTTTACGCCGGAGCAGTTCCGCGGCTACTGGCTGGAGGACGGCTATCAGGTGACCCGCTACGCCGGTATCCATAATGTGACCTATACCCCCAGTCCCTATGTCCCTCTGGACGGGGATCCCTACATGGAGCCTCCCGTCTATAACGGCGTGTTCATGGCGGACTACGGTGACAAAGCCAATTACGCGTTAGGCGAAACCGTGGAGTTCTCTGTTTTTGAAGAAGGCTGGGATGCCGTGGAGATCTCCCGTCCCGACGGAGCCGCGGATACTCTGCCTATCACCGACGGCAGGGTCGCCTACACCCCGGACATCCCCGGCTTCCACACCGCCGTCTGCCGCAAGGCAGACCGCGTCAGCCGCAGCGTAGATTTCTGCGCAACGCAGCTGGCCGTCGCGGTGGAAAAAGAGGTCTTCGCAAGGGGTGAACCCATCGCGGTTTCCTTCCGGAATGCCACGCTCGAAGACAAGGCCGTCGTGGTGGCCATCAGAACCTATGATCTGTTCTACGGCTGTACCAGAACACTCACGGCACAGGAAGCCGACGATGGGCGCGCCTGCGTGGAACATACGCTGGCGCCCGGAAGATACGTTGCTTCCGTGACTATTCAGGGCAAATATGGCAACTACGATGCTCGCAGCGCGGAATTCACCGTAGAATAAACCGGAAAGGCAGGCTAAATTTGAAACGATAAAAGCATACAAAAAGATTATCCTCTTTTCGTGCGTCGAAGATTTCGTTAAATGCTACGCATCCATCATATGCATGGATGCAAGATTAGCAAGAAAGCGACAGTTTTGTGGTTAAACGCATTCAATATTCCTTGAGATGAGAATTCTAAAAAAGCAAAGAGAGTGGAGAACGGCAAAACGGCGTACTCTTCTTGGAGAACGCAACTCCCTCCACCAGCGGCGCGGAAATGGGGTCAAGAGCAGAAAGGCAACCCCGAAACGCCAAGCCGATGGACGGCAAAAGGAAGATAAAAAATGTTGCGTGAATGGAAGGTAGTGCGGTACCGACACCGTCCATTCACGCAACATTTTTATGATGTTATTTTAATCAGTCTGAACACTCTGTGTACACGATATCCACAGAGATAATTCCCTGCTGTTGGGCGCGCTGAAAAATGGAGCAGATTTTATCCACATATTCGGTGAACGACTGATCTTGTCCGTGGGGAATGTTTGTAAAGATGCGAGGGCGAATGATGGTGAAATCATCGCCTTTGTAGGGCATTCCCCAGAGGATATCCCACAAGGCACTTAAGTTCTCGCCATAGTCCTCTTCCCACTCCATTTTTGTCCGCATTTCCTTGAATACATCGGAAAGATGCTTGCAGGGGGTAAAGTCGAGGGTAACAGCAACTCGTTCTTCCATATTAACCTCCTAAGTCAACCTCGTAAAAGGTTCGGTAATGATCGTAGGTAACAAAAATCAGACCATCGTTGGAAAATAAAATACGATGTTGGTTTCGTTTGCCTTCATAATAGTTGATATCCGCTTCGTGCCAGACTCTTCCGGGGGCGGATGGCAGGTGTCCGTCATCATTGTTGTAGATACCGCCGAAAACCATCTTGCCCGGAGCTTTAGATGCAACGGATTTGCTACCTTTCCAGCCTAACGCAAAGAGATCCTCTTTCGTGATGTAGTAATCCGGCAATTGGCCAGAGTTTGCCAACCAGAGATCGGCACCGTTCTCGCCATCCTTTGTTGCATCGCCCGGCGAGATCGCTTCCATTGGAAGTATAGCACATCTGCAATTGTCGTGCAAAGGTGGTTCGATATCAGGTATTTCGCCTATGGCAAAGATTTTTCCGTGGTGGCTCCGGCAGTTGGGGCACAGCTTGGGGTCGAGCGTTGCCTGCCAGTGCTTCCAAATAGCGCTTTTGTGGGTCTGCGGAAGATAGATGTCCAGCAGGCCTTTCGCCCGGGATATGTCTTCCGCTTCGCGCAAAACACATCCGCAAATTTTCTTGATGTACATTAGCTCCTCCTATATACAAAAATGGGCCTCCATATATAGGTTCTAAACGGGGAAATGTGTACGTTTACGTACACCAATTTTGAAAACTTTACAGAAAATTAAAAATGGATTTCCTTGCTATTCGCTATCCAACAGCCGTCCCGGCCTCGATATCCATATGCATTAGGGCGTGAGAATGGATGGTCACGCGCCGCCTCCACCAAAGGGGTATTACACGAACACTTATTATTTTCGCGGTGGTTTCGCCGTGACGGCGTGGTTGTAATCCCGACAACGGGAAAGAGCGGACAAGGTTTTAAGCCTTGTCCGCTCTTTTGCTTTTTCTCTTAGAAGCCTAATTTGTGAAGCAGCTTCTCAAGGTCGGCCGCGCTCAACACCTTGCCCATTGTCACAACCTGTTCGTTTACAACGACGGCGGGCATGGACATTGCACCATAGGACATTACCTTTTCCAGATCGGTCACGTACTCGACCTCTACGTTTAGTCCCATACTGTCGATGGCAGCTTTGGCATTCTCGTACTGAGTATGGCAGGATTTGCATCCCATACCCAAGACTTTGACGCAGCAGATACCACACTCGCTTTCGGGACAACAGGCCGTCGTGACCTCTGCGGCTTCGGAAGTGGGACAGTTGCTCTGACAGGCGCAGGCGGGAACGGTTTTCTTCTTACCAAATAAAGCCATAATAATGCCTCCTATTGACTTTCAAATCTCTTTTTGAGTTTCAGATAGTAATTTGAAACGCTCTTGTCTCCTTCGTTATTAAGGAACAGGCAATAGGGCAGACTGTCTGTTTCCCGGTGCTTTTTGACACAGGCACAGCATCGCCCATTGTTGGGACAGGTTTTCTTCGGACAAGCGCACTGCGTAACATTTGGACACTGCATGAGTAAACCTCCTGTCAAATCAACAAGAATTGAATTGTGTTGAAGAAGTAGCCGACAACAATAATTCCGATGGTGCAAATGGCAACGAAGATACCCAACAACTTCGGCTTTACCGCTTTGCGAAGCATAATCATGGACGGCAGCGAAAGGGTGGTTACTCCCATCATAAAAGACAGCACCACACCGAGTAAGGCACCTTTGGCGAGCAGAGCCTCTGCGATGGGAATTGTACCAAAAATATCTGCGTACATGGGGGCACCGGCAACGGTGGCGATAACGACGCCGAAAGGATTACCCGTACCGAGAGCGCGCACAATGAAGTCTTCGGGTATCCAGTTATGGATAACGGCACCAATGCCAACGCCTACCAGCACATAGGGTGCAACCTTCTTGGCCGTAGAAACGACTTGTTCCCAAGCGTACAGCAGCCGGTCACGAAACCGTAGCTCCTCTTGCGGAATATCAAGGCTTTGACCGTTTCGGATAAATGCTTCCACTTCGTTTTCGAGGTGCAGTCGTTCAATCAGTGTCCCGCCGACTACAGCAATCACAAGACCAAGCAACACATAGACAACAGCAACTTTCCAACCAAAGATGCCCATCAGCAGAACGAGAGAGCCGAGGTCTACCATAGGAGAAGAAATTAGGAAAGAAAATGTCACACCAAGCGGAAGTCCCGCCGAGGTGAAGCCGATGAATAGCGGAATGGATGAGCAGGAGCAAAATGGTGTCACCGTACCGAGCAGCGCCGACAGACAGTTAGCGCCAATGCCGTGGACGCGACCTAATATCTTCTTTGTGCGCTCCGGAGGAAAGTAACTCTGAATGTACGAGATAATCAGAATCAGTACACCCAGCAGCACCATGATCTTGATTGTGTCGTAGAGAAAGAATTGAACACTTCCTCCCACCCTGCCAGCGGTGTCCAAGCCGCAAGCGTCCAGCAGGTCACCAATCAAGTGCTTTAGCCTGTTCATACCAAGGACTTCATTTTGAAAGAAGTCCCAACCTGTTTTGAGCAGTTCCATAAAAGCACCCCTTGGATTGAAATGTTGAAATGCGTCTATATGTTATCTGTAAGAGAAGCCGTGCGGAAAAGCACCGTTCACTTTTCACAGCACGACTTTTCTTCGCAAGTGCAGGTCACTGTCGTTAGCGCTTTTAGGTATTGCGCCGCCAATTCCGCACCTTCTCCAGAGATAGAGTAGTGAGTCCACTTCCCATCCTTGCGCCCGGTTACGATGCCGGCATCGCAAAGTATTTTCATGTGGTGGGACAGCGTTGGCTGAGTGATATGCAAATCGTCTAATAGCACACAGGCACACTTTTCGCCTGTCCGTAGCAACTTTAGGATGCGGATGCGGTTTTCATCGCAAAAGGCCTTGAATACAGATGCGACTGCTTTTTCATTGGCGAGCATAGCATCACCTCAAATCGAACTTTGTCTATGTGATATTATATGCAACAAATAGATATTTGTCAATGTGTCAAAACGGTATTTCTTCGTGTTCGTCGAGTTCAACAAATTGTGTCAGATGCTCTTGCCCAGACACAGGCTCGGCATTGCACCCCGCGGTACTGCTGTTCGAGCGGTACATTCGATATGAGATACACCTCGGGTTCCTACCCTATTAACGGCAGTGCTAAGAAAGTCGTAGACAATCGACCAAATACGTTCCGGAGGATAATACCCTCCACCCTTTTCGACAAGGCGCTTCCAGATCTTCAACAGAACGGAACCCTTGCTCTCGACGTTTCCGCACCCCGAAACCCTAAGCCGATAGTCGGCGAAACGAAGACTAAAAAAGTTGCCTGAATGGAAGGTCGTGGGATACCGACGCCATCCATTCAGGCAACTTTTTTGTTATAACATCCTTCTTATATTAGCTTTCTCAACCCTTTCGGGTAATGGTTCTTGGCCCGACCCGCTGTCACTTTTACACCACCGACGGAACACCCCTTTGTTGTAATCACAGCCCAACCATTTTCGCATTCCACCGAGATTTCTTCACCGTGCAGATAACGCTCCAATTCCGCACTGTCAGGCGCAAGCTCGATCCGACGTTTAAACTGTCTGCCCATGGCCATAAAAAACTGGTGATGGGGCTGGATATAATTTTTTCGGATTTCACCAATCGTAACACCGCAGGAAAAGGCAACGCCCTTATCCTGCGCCAACGCAGGCGCGGCATAAACGGGATTTCCGTTATACATGGAGACCTGCTCCAAATCGTAATCAATAAGTGTGTCATTCAGGAAATCGATAACAACAGGATCAATCTTCGCTGCAGATCTTTTTACTTCCACCGAACGCGGCACACAAGGTCGTTTGTCATGAAGGACAGCCATAAACTGCCCCTCTCCCCTGCTCCTGTGGGGATAAAATCTGCGTGCGTCATAAAGATTGCGGCATTTACAACCATCATAGCTGATTCCGTCATTGGTGTAACGTCTGACAACTTCACGCACAGGGATCAACTCGAATTCCGGATGCTCCTGCAAAAAGTCATCTACAACCATCTCATTCTCCTCCAGAGAGAAGGTGCAGGTGGCATAAACGATATACCCTCCCGGGCGCAGAGCGGCAGCGGCCTGCTCCAGAATCCCTTTCTGGCGGCGGGCGCAGTGCAAAACATTATCTACGCTCCACTCTTTGATGGCGGTGTCGTCCTTTCGGAACATACCCTCGCCGGAACAGGGAGCATCAACCATGATCATATCAAAGGTTTCCGGAAATATTTGCGCGATACGTGCAGGATCCAGACAGGTTGTCGCGGTATTGCGGAATCCAAGGCGTTCCATATTTCCGGTCAGAATTTTACAGCGCGAATGGACGATCTCATTGGAGATGAGAATGCCGTTTTCGCCGAGTTTGTTCCGCAGTTGACTGCTTTTCCCGCCCGGAGCAGCGCACAGGTCAAGAACCCACCAATCAGGCTGGATATCCAGACACTCTGCAGTTGCCATGGCACCGGGATCCTGCACGTAGATCATACCCGCATGGTGGAAGGGATGGTTTCCTATCTTGTCATAATCCAGATAAAAACCGGTTTCTACATAAGGGATCTGTTCAGAGGGAAACGGGGTGATTTCAGCAAAATCCTTCACTGACATCTTTTCCGTATTGACACGGAAAGCACGCACCGCGTTTTGACGAAAGGAATCCTCATAAAGGCTGAACTCTTCCTCGCCCAGCAGCTGTTTCATTCTTGCCGCAAACTCAACCGGTAATTTTTTCACTGCTCGCCACCGTCCAAATTCATCTCTACGTGCAGCATACCCAGACCGACCGCAGTTACCGCGGCAGTTTCCGCGCGCAGGATCCGCTTTCCCAGGGAAATAACAGCAGCACCTGCCTCACGCGCAAGTTCTATCTCCTTTTCCTCAAAGCCACCCTCCGGACCCACAAGGATCCCAACGGACATGCCGGGTTTCATGCGGGACAGGGCTTCCCGGGTTTCCGCCATGCCACGTTCATTCTCATACGGCACAAGAAACAAGTCCATTTCGGCAGCCTTCACCATGGCCTGCTTGTAGGTTATTACGTCAGACACTTCGGGGATCACATTTCGTTTGCTCTGCTTTGCGGCACTTTCCGCAATGGACTGCCAACGTTCCCTTCGTGCCTTTTTCTTTTTTTCATCCAGCTTCATGACACAGCGGCTCATCTCCACGGGAATGATATCAGCCACCCCGAGTTCCACGGTTTTCTGAATGATCAGTTCCAATTTATCTCCCTTGGGCAATCCCTGAAAGAGGTAGAAACGGACGGGAAGCTCCGTATTCCGGTAGTCTTCCTCCAGGATCTCCGCCTCGACCGCATCTTCCCCAATGTACTTCAGACAGCACAGACTGCTTGTTCCTCCGCAGCTCACGAGAAAGGTATCGCCGATCTGCATCCGCAGTACATTGCAAATGTGGTTGTGATCCTTGCCGCCGATCCTAAAACCGCCACCTGCGCGGGCACACTCATCAACAAAAAAATTATACATACCGCATTACTCCCAGCGTTTCGTTCACAGGATATCTACATATGTGTAATGTATCATATGGCGTCATTTTTTTCAAGTAAACCGGTGCTTCGCGAATTGTATGGACAAAACGAAAGGGCTTGCCGTCTGTGCTTTTTGACGCGGTGCGAGCGTTTGGGGAAACAGCAAATTCTAATGTTTCTACATGCTATCGTGAAGTTTAAACTTATGAATCAAGCAGAAGAAACCGTAGGTCGAAGGGCAAAAGGCTCTTGAAACAGGGACCTGTGGACCATATAATGGAAATATCAAGCATTATATTGGCGGAAAATGGCATATAAGTTATTTTCCCCATCAAAATCAGGAGGAAAAATCATGAGCGAGAACAAAAAGCCCCTTGCTGGCATTCGTCTGATCGAACTGGCCAACTATGTTGCCGCCCCTATCGTGGGCCGCATTGCCGCCGACCTGGGTGCGGAGGTCATCAAGATTGAGGGTCGCGGTGGCGACGCCTGGCGTGCCACCTCCATGGGCCACACCAAGACCGGTCCCGAGGAAAACCCCCTGTTCGACATCTTCAACGTGGGCAAGAAGTCTCTGTCTCTGAACATGAAGACCGAGGAGGGCAAGGAGATCTTCTTCAAGCTGCTGGAGGGGGCCGACATTCTGGTTACCAACACCCGCAACCAGTCCCTGGTCAAGCTGGGCGTGGACTACGAGTCCATTAAGGACCGCTTCCCCCGCCTCATCTACGCCACCCTGACCGGTTACGGCTACGAGGGTCCCGACTGCAACGCCCCCGGCTTTGACAACGTGGCCTTCTGGTCCCGCTCCGGTTTCTCTGCCGATATGGCCATCGACGCTCCCGGCAGCTATCCCACCAACTCCCGCTACGCCATGGGCGATACTCTGGCCGGCACCACCCTGTTCGGTGGCGTGATGACCGCCCTGTATCAGCGCGAGCGCACCGGTAAGGGCGACTTTGTCACCATGTCCCTGTACAACGCCGGTATCTGGATGTCCGGCGGCTGCCTGATCATGGCCGAGGACCCCTATAACCACGAGTTCCCCGAAAAGCGCAACGCCGGTATGCCCACCAACCTGGCCTACCGCTGTGCCGACGGTGATTGGCTGCGCTGCACCATCTTTGAGTACGAGCGCTACTGTGACAAGTTCTTTGCTGCCATCGGCGTGACCAAGGAGATGGCGGATCTGGGTATCACCAACATGGCCGATCTGATGGAAAAGGCCGATGTGGTCGTGCCCATCTACGAGAAGGCTTTCCTGGCCAAGACCGCTGCCGAGTGGCTGAAGATCTTTGCCGAGCTGGACATCGTCAGCAGCCGCCTGTATCACTTTGCCGACGTCCTCAAGGACGAGCAGGCCTGGGCCAACGAGTACCTGCAGAGCTACAAGTGCGGCAACGGCGCCGAGCGCGTGCTGCCCACCTGCCCGGTCCGGCTTGGCTCTCAGGGTGCACTGAAGTTCGGCGCTCCCTTCCTGTACGGCGAACACAACCGTCAGGTGCTGGCCGACCTGGGCTATTCCGAGACACAGATTGACGAAATCATCGCCAAGGGCGCTTTGAGCTGATCATAAAACATTCGACCGCCCCGCAGGAGCATTCCTGCGGGGCGGTTTTTGTAAGCTGAATATAAACGGTTGCATTGGGGAGATTGAAATCAGCAAGGCAGGGTCGCGGCATACCCGCTTCCGGAGCGTGTGGTGGTGGCCTCCACGGGATATCTTCCCCGATTGACTTTTGTCCCGGGAAACAGTAAAATGAGTCGATATGCAAACATTGGGAGTTAAGGACTATGGAACACTATCTGGATAACGCAGCCACCACCCAGGTGTCCGACGCAGCCGCGCAGGCCGCTCTAGCGGCAATGACCGGGGCGTTTGGCAACCCCTCCTCTCGCCATCAGGCCGGGGCAAGAGCGGCTCAGGCTCTGAAGGACCACAGGGCCGTCATCGCCAAGGCTCTGGGTGCCAAACCAGAGGAAGTGGTATTCACCTCCTGTGGCACGGAGAGCAACAACTGGGCTATCCGCGCCGCCGTGCATCTGAACCGCCGCAAGGGTAAACACATCATCACCACCGCCATCGAGCACGATGCCGTCCTGGAGCCCTGTCGGGAACTGGAACGGGAGGGATATGAGGTCACTTACCTCAAACCGGACCGACTGGGCAACATCACTGTGGAGCAGGTGGCTGACGCCCTGCGGGAGGACACGGTGCTGATCTCCATGATGCTGGTCAACAACGAGCTGGGAACTGTCCTTCCTGTGGCCGAGGTGTCCAAGCTGCTCAACCAGCGGCGAAGCGCCGCCCTGCTGCACTGTGACGCAGTGCAGGCGTTTTTGCACGTACCGTTCACAGCGCGTGCGCTGGGGGCAGATCTTCTTTCTGTCAGCGGTCACAAGGTACACGCCCCCAAAGGTGTGGGCGCACTGTATATTAAAAGCGGCCTGAAGCTGCCCCCCATGATCGTGGGCGGACACCAGGAAAACTCCCTGCGCTCGGGCACAGAGGCAACCGCCCAGATTGCCGCCTTCGCCGCCGCGGTGGAGGATGGGCTGACCCATTTTGATCGGAACACCGCTTATCTGGCAGAATTGAAATCCTACGCCATGCAAATGCTGACCAGGGAGGTGGCCGGGCTGGAACTGATCGGAAACGGTCAGGCCCCTCACATCCTCCCTGTCACCCTCCCCGGTTATAAGAGCGAGGTGCTGGTGCGTTTTTTAAGTGACATGGGCATCTATATCTCCTCCGGCTCCGCCTGTCACAAGGGCAAGCCCAGCCACGTCTTTGCCGCCCTGTCCCTGCCAAAAAAGCAGATGGACGGCGTATTGCGCATCAGCTTTTCCGCCGATAATACAAAGGAAGATATAAACGCGCTGATCGCAGGACTGAAACAGGCCAAAAGTCAGCTGTTCACCAGCCTGTCATAACGCAGGGGCGCCGGAACACCGCCCCTGCACAGCAAAGGATGATCACATTGTTTCACTTTATGAAGCGGGAGCCGGGTTTTTACCGGAACATCATGGCGCTGGCTCTGCCCATCGTCCTGCAGAACCTGGTCACCAGCACCCTGGCCATGGCCGACACCTTCATGGTGGGCCTGTTGGGTGAGGTGCCCATGGCCGGTCTGACCCTTGCCAACATCCCCTTTTACGCCCTGCAGATGTTTTTCTTCGGGGTGCAGAGCGGCTCCGCCGTGCTCATCAGTCAATACTGGGGCAAGGGCGACCGCAAATCCATCAACCGTATTTTGGGCTTGGGCTGGCTTGTGGTGGGCCTTGTGTCCATCCTGTTCTCCCTCATCCTGCTGTGCGGACCGGAGCGCTTTATGGGTCTGTTCAGCAACGACCCGGCGGCGGTTGATGTGGCCGCCCGGTATGGCCGCATCGTGTGCGTATCCTACATCCTCAACGGCATCACTCTGGTCTATGTAGGTGCACACCGCAGTATGGAAAACCCCAAGCTGGGCCTGTATATGCTCTCAGCCTCCATGCTGACCAACACCTTTTTGAACTGGGTGTTCATCTTCGGAAATCTGGGCGCTCCCAAAATGGGGGTAGAGGGTGCGGCTCTGGCCACCCTGATCTCCCGGTGTGTGGAGCTGGCCATCATGTTCGCCCACATCGCCCGGTCCAGACATTTTCTCATCGACCTGCCCGCCCTTCTGCGTCCGGGCCGGGAGGCGGCGGCCAAGCTGTTCACCTATGCCACCCCCGTCATCCTCAACGAAACTCTGTGGGGCATCGGCACCGGCCTGTACCCCACCATCATGGGCCACATGGAAAACAGCACGGAAATTTTGGCCGCTTTCACCGTGGCAGGCAACATTGAAAAGCTGGCTCTAGTGGCCCTGATCGGCCTTGCCAGCACTGCGGCCATTATCATCGGCCGCGAGATCGGCGCGGGCCGCACAAAGACGGTGTATGACGTGGGTCTTGCCCTAAACGTGCTGTCCGTGATCACAGGCTTCGTGGTGGGGTGTATCATGCTGGCTCTGAGCTGGACTCTGGTTCCCCGGTATATCTTCCCCCTGTTCCAGCTTTCGGACAGCACTTCCCGCATCGCCCTCATTATGCTGACCATGATCGCCGTAATGATGGCTCCCCGGGCTTTTAACTTCACCAATATCGTGGGTGTGCTCCGGGGCGGCGGCGATGTGCGCGCGGCCACGGTCATTGACCTGCTCCCTCTCTGGGTAGTCTCCATCCCGGCGGCAGCGCTGTTCGGCCTGGTGCTGAAGTGGGGTGTGTTCTGGGTCTATGTGGGCATTTCTCTGGATCAGCTGGTCAAATTCTTCATTGGTATCTGGCGGCTTCGCTCTGGTGAGTGGATCAACGACCTGACCATCACGGAGGGCTGATATGGAAATCACCGTTCTCATTGAAAACCTTGGTCCGGAGGACCTTGCCCGGGAGCACGGCCTTGCTCTGCACATCAACTTCCGGGGCCGCAGCATCCTGCTGGACACCGGCTCCTCCGGCGCTTTCGCGGACAATGCCAGGGCGTTGGGCATCGACCTTTCCGGAGTGGAATTTGCAGTGCTTTCCCACGGCCACTACGACCACGCGGACGGCCTGCGCTCCTTTTTTGCCGCCAACGGCCACACCCCCATGCTGGTGCGCCGGGGCGCGCTGGGCGCCTATTACTCCATGCGGGGCGGCACTGCCCCCCGCTTCGTGGGCATCCACCGGGATATCTGCCGGGACTACGCCCACCGACTGACAGAGGTGGACGGACTGTATGAGCTGACGGACGGGGTGTGGCTGGTGCCCAATCCGCCCCCCGAATCCAGCCCCGAGCGCGCTCAGCACCTGTACAAAAAGGTGGGCGAAGACCACTTTGTGGATGACGACTTCTCCCACGAGCACAGCCTTGTTCTGGAGTGTGCCGAGGGCCTGGTCATCCTCAACTCCTGCTGTCACGCAGGGGCGGCCAATATCGCCGCATACATTGCCGGACTTTTTCCGGGAAAGCCCGTCGCCGCCCTGCTGGGCGGATTTCATATGATGGGGGCCACCGGCACCGACTCCATCAACTGCTCTGCGGACTATGTCCGTTCCGTGGCGGATGAGTTCAAACGGCTGGACATCGGCCGAATCTATACCGGACACTGTACCGGTCAGCCGGCCTTTGCCCTGCTGCAGGAACAACTGGGCAGTCGGCTCAGCTATATGAAAACCGGTGACCGCATCTCCCTTGCGGACTGACCGGAAAGGCAGGTCATACATATGAAACTTCTCATCATCCGGCACGGCGATCCGGATTATTCCATCGACTCTCTTACCCCCACCGGCTGGAAGGAAGCTGATCTGCTGGCCGACCGCATGGAAAAGCTGGACATCAAAGCGTTCTATGTCTCCCCTCTGGGCCGCGCCCGTGATACCGCGTCACTGACACTGAAGCGACTTGGCCGGGAGGCTCAGGTGCTGGACTGGCTGCGGGAATTCCCCGCCAAGGTGCAAAAACCCGATCAGCAGGAGCCGGACATCGCCTGGGATTGGCTTCCTCAGGACTGGGCACATGAGGAGATTTTTTACCACAAGGACCACTGGATGGAACATCCCATTTTTCAGGCTTCCGACATTTCCGCCGTGTGGCAGCGGGTCACCACGGGTCTCGACGCTCTGCTTTACTCCCACGGCTATGCCCGGCGGGGCAACTGCTATCAGGTTCTGGCCCCAAACGAGGATACCATCGCCCTGTTCTGCCACTTCGGTCTGGAGTGTGTCCTGCTCAGCCACCTGCTGAACATCTCCCCCATGCCCCTGTGGCACGGTACCTGTGCCGCCCCCACCTCCGTCACCACCTTGACCACAGAGGAGCGCCGGGAAGGCATCGCCGCTTTTCGCATGAACTCCTTCGGCGACATATCCCACCTCTACTGTGTGGGGCAGGAACCTTCCTTTTCCGCCCGTTTCTGCGAAACTTATCAAAACTTCGACCAGCGCCACGACTAAAAAACGATGCCGGACGATCAGCCGTCCGGCATCGTTTCATTTACAAAATCACAGCATCGTTAATGCGCAGCTTAAACTCCAGTCCAAAGAACTGGGCCGCCTTGCGGCACAGGAGCATGCGGCTGGTGAAAATTTCAAAGTATTCCATGACCGGACAAATTGTCGTGTCGATTGTCATGGTCAGTGTCAGCGTCTTTGCCGTCCGGTCCAACAGCAGCTGCGACTGCTCTACGGCATAGTTCACCCGGTCGTGGATGTCAGCGTGGATATCCTTCCGGCTACGCACCCGGCTGCGGCGCACATCGGATTTGTCCGCCAGAATGAGAGCAGCGGCCACGGCGTTGACCGGGAACGCAGTGTGCTCATCGTGGTTTCCGATGGCGGTAACCACCACGGCCACCTCTTCCGCCGGCATGCCCATCTCGTCCAACAGCCGAAATGCCATGAGCGCCCCACTGTGGGCGTGATCGTTCCGGTTGACCACATTGCCGATGTCGTGCAGATAGCCCGCGATGCGGGCCAGCTCCGTCTCCCGCTCCGGATATCCCAAATCGGTCAGCAGTCCGCTGGCCGTCTGAGCGCATTTGGTCACATGGGCAAAGGAATGCTCTGTAAAGCCCATGGCCCGCATGGACTCGTCCGCCTGCCGGATGTAGGTGTTGATTCTGGAATCATTTTTGATCTGCTCATAGTTCACGGGCATACTACCCCTCCTGTTCCGGTTCTTTTGCTCTCAGTTTAATAGATTGGATCGTTTTTTGCAAGCGTAATACTTTTTACATTTAGGCGGTTGAATTTCCCCCAATTTTGCGTTATGATATTTCCTGCGTTTTTCGTTACCCTCTTTGAAAGGAGCTTTTTTGTGCGTATTCGAGAACTGTTTTCCGCCAAGGACATGACCCAGGGCACACCCTGGCATCGCATCGCGGAATTTGCTGTACCCATGCTGCTGGGTAACCTGGCCCAGCAGCTGTACAACACGGTAGACTCCATCGTAGTGGGCAAGTTTGTGGGCGACAACGCCCTGGCCGCCGTAGGCAGTGCCGCCCCCATCCTGAACCTGCTGCTGGCCCTGTTTGTGGGTGTCGCCACCGGCGCGGGCATCGTTATCTCCCAACGCTTCGGTGCGGGTGACCGGGTGGGCCTGTCCCGGGCCATCGGCAACTGCCTGACGCTGGCCACCATCGCCTCTCTGGGCACCATGCTCCTTGGTGTACTTATCACCAGGCCCCTGCTGGAATTTCTGGACACCCCCGCCTCCATCATCGGCTGGTGCACAGACTATCTGCACATCTTCTTTCTGGGTGCGGCCGGCTTTACGTTTTATAACATCCTGTCCGGCATCCTGCGGGGCATGGGAGACTCCCTGTCTGCCCTTCTGTTCCTGCTGGTGGCCGCGGCCCTGAACACAGTGCTGGACCTGTGGTTCGTGGCCGGTCTTAACATGGGTGTGGCCGGTGTCTCCCTGGCCACGGTGCTGGCTCAGGCTGTCTCCGCCTTCCTGTGCTTTATCAAGCTCATGCGTATGGGTAATGTTTTTGATTTGACCCCAGCTTCCCTGCGTCTGCGCCGCGACTGCGCCTGGCGCATCATCAAGCTGGGCGTTCCCTCTGGTATCACCCAGGGCATTATGGCCGTAGCTATGATGGTGGTCCAGTCCCTGACCAACAGCATGGGCGAGCTGGTCATCGCCTGCAACGTGATCATCATGCGCGTGGACGGCTTTGCCATGATGCCCAATATGTCCTTTGGCCAAACCATGAGCGTCTTCGCCGGCCAGAACGTGGGTGCCGGCCGGCTGGACCGCGTTCAGCAGGGTACCCGTCAGGGCCTTGCCATGGCGGCGGGCTTCTCTGCTGCCATTACCATCATCCTGCTCCTGTTCGGTCGTTTCCTCTTCGACATGTTTACTGATACTCAGGTGCTGATGGACCTGGCCGTGCGCATGATGCGCATTATGGCCGTGGGCTATGTATGCGTGTCCATCAGCCAGGTGCTGGGCGGCGTGATGCGCGGCTGCGGCGATACTATGACCCCCATGTGGATCACCATGCTTTCCACTATCGCCCTGCGCATCCCTGTGGCCTACGGACTGGCCTTCCTGACCCGCTGCGAGGCCTGGCCCAACGGACAGCCCGAGGCCCTGTCTGCCTCCCTGCTCATCTCTTGGTCTCTGGGCGCTCTGGTCACCTGGCTTGTCTTCCGGCGCGAGAGTTGGAAAAAGAAAGCCTTACACTGCCCCGTCTCTGAATGAGCACAACTTTATAATATAAAAGAAGGCAGACGTTGTTCGTCTGCCTTCTTTTTAACTATTCTCTGTTTTCACGGTCAAGCCGTTCAATCTTCGTAAGCCACAGCTCTGTCGAACAGTTCCTCCACGTCCTTGCTAGGAGCCTTGGTCATCAGGGACACGACCACGGCAGCAATGGCACTGGCAAAGAAGCCGGGGATAATCTCGTAGATGCCGGTAGAGGACAGGAACGCAAACCAGCCAATATCCACCACAGCGCCCACCACGATGCCAGTCACAGCGCCGGCAAAGTTAAAGCGCTTCCAGAAGAGGGACAGCAGGATGGTGGGGCCAAAAGCAGCGCCGAACACGCCCCAGGCATTCTCCACCAGACCCATGATGGTACCGCTGTTGGGGTTGGCAGCGATGAGCACGGCGATCACGGCGATGGCCAGCACCACGAAACGGCCCGCCCACTGCATCTCCTTCTCACTGGACTTGTTCTTGCGGATGACAGGCTTATACACATCGCTGGCAAAGGCGGAGGAGGCGGCCAGCAGTTGGGAGTCCGCGGTGGACATAGCCGCCGCCAGAATGGCAGACAGCAGCACACCGGACAGCAGCGCGGGGAACAGCTTGCGCACCATCTGGATAAAGACGGTAGAGCTGTCGGCGATCTCGCCCAACAGCAGATGGCCGGTGCAGCCGGCGATCACGGAGAAGATTACGATGAGGGTGGTCCAGGTGATGCCGATCTTGGCAGACTTCTTCAGCGCCTTCTGGGACTCCAGCGACATGAAGCGAATGATGATGTGGGGCATGCCGAAATAGCCAAGTCCCCAGCCCAAGCCGGACACGATACTCTTCCAGTCGGTAAACAGGCTCCAGTAATTCTCGGGCAGCTGGACATTGGCCGCACCCTGACCAGCGTTGATCACGCCCATGGCAAAGATGGGAGCGACAAGCAGGGCTGCCAGCATGAGCAGGCCCTGGAAAAAGTCGGTCCAGCAGACAGCGGAGAAGCCGCCCAGGAAGGTGTAGCTGATGATGACCACAGCGGCCAGATACATGGCAACGGTGGTGTCAATGCCCATCACACTATTGAACAGGGTGCCGCATGCCTTGATGGAGGAGGCTGCATAAATGGTGTAGGCGATCAGGAAGATAGCCGCACACAGGATCTGCAGCGCCTTGGACGCGGACAGGAAGCGGTTGGTCAGGTACTGGGGGATGGTGATGGAATCGTTGGCCACAATGGAAAAGCGGCGCAAGCGGGGAGCCTGAACCGTCCAGCTGATGGCGTAACCAATAGCAAGGCCGATGGCGATCCATGCCTGACCGATGCCGGCAGCGTAGATAGAGGCGGGCAGACCCATGAGCACCCAAGCACTCATGTCGGAGGCACCCGCAGACAGAGCGGACACCCAAGGCCCCATCTGGCGACCGCCCAGGAAATAGCTCTTCTCGCCGCCGCTATTGCGATCCTTCACGAAGAAGTATACGCCAATGGCCAGCATGAATGCCAGATAGATCACAAAGACAAGACTTTCCACGTTGAACATAATATGTACTCCTTACTTTATGGGCAGATCCCTGCCCTTTGTCGACCGAGGTATTATACCATAGTTTTATGCAGAACAAAATAGAGAACACAGTGCAGAACTAATTCTGTACCGTGTTCTCTATTTTAACGAAATTCTTCTCTATTCCCAATGCATTATACGCCGTACTTTCTTTAGAAATCACATTTGTACAAACTATACAAATTTCATTCTTTTGCGCGAAAGCTGCCCAAAAAACGGGGGAGCATGGTCTGACCGTAGTGCATGAGGGAATAGCTCCCCTCGGACAGGCACCAGTCGTAGATCAGCGCCCGCTCGCACAGGGCATACACCCGCACCATCTCGCTGACGGTGATTTCCTGCCGCAGCTGCCCTTTCTTCTGTCCCTCGGACACAATGCGCCTCAGCAGCTTATAATAGGTTCGGTTGTGGTCCAGCAGATGCTTTTCTCCCCGGGTAACCAGCTGGGAAGAATAGAGCCGGGCCAGCAAATCCAGAGAGATGGAGTTTTCGATCATGGAAAACAGCTCCCGGTTGAGCAACATCAGGGTGTCAAAGCTGTCCATATCCACCGGAATCTGGTCCATCAATTCCTCATACTTCTCGTCAAAGAGATAGGACAGGGATGACAGCAGGGCATCCTTGCCTTCAAAATAGTGGTAGAAGGACCCCTTGGAGGTGCCGGACTCGGCAATGATTTCCTCCACAGTGGTATTGTCGTACCCCTGCCGGTAAAACAGGCTCCATGCCGCGGACACAATGCGGCCCTTTGTGTTGCGCCCGGTCTTTTTGGCCATATTCAGCCCTCCTTCCGCTCCAGAAACAGTTTTCTGGTTACAAAATTATACACCATGACCACCGCAGTGGCCAAAAACTTAGACAGCTGATAGGGTATAAACATCACATCACTCACCAGCCACATCATCAGCTGATTGATGCCCAGACCGCCCGCGCTCATGACCGCAAACAAGCTGAACTGCGCGCCTTTGCTCCTGCTTTTGTCCGTTTCAAAGACAAATGTGACGCTCAGGATATAGTTAAAGATGACCGAAACCAAAAAGGCCACAGCAGAAGAGAGCAGATAGTGGATCCCCGCCACCTCGGTCAGCACCAGCAGCACCGTGTAATCGATCACAAAAGCGATCACACCCACGACGCCGAAGCGCATGATCTGTTCCATGAGTTTTTTCATTCTCCGTCCCTCTCCATCAGGTCCTTCAGCCGGTCCGAAGCACGGTGCAACGCCAGTTCAAAGTCCTGTCGATCCTTTTTTCGAGCGGATTCCAGCTCCAACCCTGCAAAAAAGGCCAGCACACCCGCAATGGCAGTAAATCCGCACACGATCAGGGTGGGAATGCGCGGAACGAGAGCCGTTTGAGTATACTCCACCAGCACAGGGATAAAGAACGCCGCACTCATGGCCAGCAGCACCGCCGCCGTCAGCGAGAAAAACAGCATAGGCCGATAGTCCCGGAACAGGGAGCTGATGGTACGCAGCACCCGCATTCCGTCAGAAAAGGTGTTCAGTTTGGACACGCTGCCGTGAGGGCGGTCCCGGTAGTCCACCACCAGGTTTTCCACCTGCATATTCTTGTCCACCGCGTGGATGGTCATCTCCGTCTCGATCTCAAAGCCCTTGGCAAGTACGGGATAGGTCTTGACAAACTGGTAGCTGAAGGCCCGGTAGCCCGTCATGATGTCCCGGATATCACTGCCAAACAGGCGGTTGACGCAAAAACGGACCAGAGAGTTGCCTGTGTTGTGGAAGGGACGCTTATTTTCTGTGAAGTAGGTAGAGGAAAGCCGGTCTCCCACCACCATGTCCGCCTGCCGCTCCAGCACCAGCCGAACCATCTCCGGCGCGTGTTCCGCCGGGTAGGTATCGTCCCCGTCCACCATCAGATAGCATTGGGCATCCACCTCACGGAACATACGGCGGATCACGTTGCCCTTGCCCTGCTTATATTCATGGCGCACCACTGCCCCCGCCTCCCGGGCAAGGTCCGGACTTGCGTCGGCAGAATTGTTGTCATAGACGTAAATGACCGCCTCGGGCAGAACGGCGCGAAAATCCCGTACTACCTTTTCAATGGTCTGACTTTCGTTGTAACAGGGGATGAGCACTGCGATCTTGTCCATGTTCATGCCGCCTTTCTCTCTTTCTTTCGATACAGGAGCATCGCTCCAAGCATGCACAGCCCCGCTCCGGCCAGCGCCACACCCAGACGGAAACCCGGGGAGTGGTACCGCAGCTGAACGGTATGCTCTCCCGCACCCAGTTCCACGCCCAGCAGAAAATCATTGACCTTGAGGCTTCCAGCACGCTGACCGTCCACATAAATATCCCAGCCCGGACTGTAGGGAATAGCAAAGGCCAACACCCGCCGTCCGGTGGTGGTGATTTCACCTGTGACGCGGTCAGTATCCACCCGAATATCGGTCAAGCTCTCCCGGCGCAATTCTGTCCGCCATTGCTCATACTCGTCCATGGGCTGACACCAGATCTCCATGTCGTCCAGCCGCAGACCGCCGGGCTGTTCAAATATAAGTTCAGCCTGGGTCAGTCCATCCCGGTGATAGCCCAGATTGATGAGCACCGACTCCTGTCCGCTGTGCCACAGGAAGTTCTCACTGCTGAAGGTGTACTTGCGCTGTGTCTGACCGGCCCGCACCGTCACAGACAACTGGGGCGTGTCCGCCCAGGCCAGACCGACATCCTTCAACCACAGATAAGTCTCACATCCGGGCAGCCCGGAAAATCCCACCGTCAGACCGGCCCCACAGCCATAAGCATTGATCTGGCCCTCCTGCCAGTCTGCATTTTGAAACGCAGTCCCGGTGATCTCCACCTGGGCCAGACGCAACGCAGGCAGTTCCCCCGTTTCCTGCACCCCGGGCGCATACGCCGCCTGAAGCATAAGTTCCTGCCGTTCCAGCGCAGCCAGACTGTTCCATGTATCTTCGCTGACCATAGTATCATAAGTGAAGCCCAGGGGCAAGACACCCACGTCCTCCCACAGCCCCTCCCCCACCGGCGCAAAGCCGTAGGGGACACTTCGCCCGCCCCTGTCCGTTCCGGCAAACCACCGGGTGGTCAGCAGGGCGTTGAGGAAGGTGCGGCTGTCCAGGTCCGGGAACAACACCTTGTTGTGCAAAGGGATCCCCATATCAGTCAAAAACCGGGCTGTATTCCCGTTAGAAGTACTGAAATAGGAGGCCAATCCACCATAGTTCAGAATCATGGACGCGTTGGGGTTGTTCTGATAGTCCTGATCCACACGCTGCCACGGCTCGCCCACCGGCACTGTGTTCGCGGGCATAGTGGCCACTTCCCGGTCCACAAGTCCGCGTTCGGCAAACATAGGCACATAGTCTGCAAAGGCCAACCGGGCATTGAGCACACAATTGCCCGCCATCAACAGGGTCAGCAGGGCGCACACCGCCCGCTCTCCTATCTTTTGCCGCAAAAGGCCAAGAAACAGCAGCACCAAAACAGTGACCAAGAGAGTCGCCTGGACCAACCGCTCCGCTTCTCCGTCGTTCCACACCGCCCAGGTATGCAAAAGCACGGACAGCGCGCAGCACACCGTGCCCCGGCCACCGAACACGGTCAGTTCGTCCAGACCGGCCAGCACCACAACGGCGGCAAAGAAATTTAAAAACACATACCACCGGGTGGTCTCGTAGGCCCCCGCGTTGCACAACCAACCCACCACCGGCATCAGGCAAAACAGGGTCAGCAGCCCGGCCAGCACCTGCAGGCCACGATGCTTCCTTTCCCGCCGGGACCAAAGCAGCAGCAGGGCGGGCAGCACCACGGCCGCCAGTCCCATAAAGTTCCATTCCCCGGGCGCGATCAGAGATCGCAAGACCCCGAGCGCCTGCTCCCCGGTTGCAAACAGAGCGGGAACACCCCGCTCTCCCCCCGTCCGGTTGGACTGGAAAAAACCGATCACATTGGGCACAAACAGAGGTGCGGCCAGCATCAGACCAAGGGCATAGCCCCCCGCCGCTCGCAGGAAAAACCGCCAAAAGGCTTTCAGCCCCCGTTTTTCCTCAAAAAAGCGCACCAAAGCGTACAGGCAGGTGAACAAGGTGCCCATAAACAGCCAGTAATAGCCGGTCAAGGCGTACAGCGCCGTTGTCAAAGCCAGAAAAACAGGCCGTTTCCCGGCCAGAACGCGGTCAACGCCCACCAGCATCAGAGGAAAATAAATCATAGGCACGAGAAATTCCGGATGGCACAACCCCGCCCACAGGGCAAAGCCGGAAAAGGCGAAAATCAGGGCACAGGGCAGGATCTCCCGGTCCTCATATCCTTTCTCTCTGCCAAATACACCAAAGCTCAAGCCGGACAGCCACAGTTCCAGCAGGATATACACCTGATAGAACCCGGACGCCAGCCTTTGGGGCACCAGGGCAGACAGCAGCATCAGCGGATCGCCGAAGCCGTAGTAGCCCAGACTTTGGATCACGTCCTCGCCGTAACCGAGGGTGAAATCAAAGTGTTTCAGTTCAAGCTGTCCCCGAAGCAGCCCGGAGAGGAATTCCCGGATATAGCGCCCAATGTAGACAAATGCAGTGTAGTGCTGGGTAAAGCCGTCCCTCTCCTGCCCGGCATAGTAGTAAATAAAGGTGCGCCCCTGGCTCCAGAAGGGCTGAAACACCAGCGCCGCCACCGCCAGAAACACCGCCGTATAGACCGCCAGAAGACGGACATTTGCTCTGCGCTCCAGGGTGGGCATATAGTTATTCCTCCTCTTCCCGGATGGGACGCTCCAATGGCTTGACCGGCCCCCACTCGGGCAGGGGCAGGCGCTGCATGGCGCCGAACACCCGGTCCTTCAGCCCGGGGTACCGTCCGTTCAGTTCATAGATCAGTTCCTTCATCTCCTGCCGCCGGGTGTTGCCGTCGGCGGGGCAGGGGTTATGGACTACCGGCAGATCAAGGCGTTTGGCCGTATTTCGGATCAGCGACTCTCCACAGTAGAGCAACGGGCGGATTTGGGTAATTTCGGTGCGGTCCAACCAGGTTACCGGCTGGAAGCAGGACAGCCGTCCCTCATACACCAGAGACAGGAAAAAGGTCTCCACCGCGTCATCATAATGATGGCCCAGCGCGATCTTATGGATACCCCGCTCCACCAGCGCGTTGTGCAGGGCCCCTCTTCGCATTTTGGCGCACATGGAGCAGGGGTTTTTCTCCCTGCGCAGATCGAAGATGATATGATGAATCTCACTGCTTAATATGGTATAGGGCACGTCCAGTCTTTTGCAAAACTCCGCCACAGCAGAGAAGTCCATCCCCTCCCGCCCATCGGCATGGCCCATATCCAGGGTGATGGCCTCTACGGTGTAGGGGACGGGATAAAACTCCCGCAGTTGTGCCAGGGCCGCCAGCAGGATCAGCGAGTCCTTTCCGCCGGACACGCCCACCGCAATGCGGTCGCCGGGCTGGATCATATCGTAGTCCTCCACGCAGCGGCGGACCAGGGAAAGTATCTTTCTCATCTACGGGTTCCTCCCAATTCGGTACACTACGAGCATTTTACCATAAAACATACCGAAATAGCAAAAAAGACCGCAAGAAAAAACACAAAACGAAAATGAGATTTCGTGAGATAACAAGAGAATAATAGAGATTTCGCGAGCTTTATATTTGATAAATAAAAAAACATCAAAAAGTGGTTGACAGTTCCGAATTCAGAGGCTATAATGCAACATGCTCCACTTGAACAAGCGGGGCATCTGTTCTGTTTGCAACAAATTTCAAGATAGAAAAGCAATTGGAGGTTTCACCTATGTCCACTTTCATGGCAAACAAGGGGAACATCACTCGCAAGTGGTACGTCATTGACGCCGCTGGCAAGCCCCTGGGTAAGACCGCTGCCGCCGCTGCCGATCTGCTGCGCGGTAAGCTCAAGCCCGAGTTCACCCCCCACGCCGACTGCGGCGACTTCGTCATCGTCATTAACGCGGAGAAGGCTGTTCTGACCGGCAAGAAGCTGGAGCAGAAGTACTACCGCACCCACTCCGGTTGGGTGGGCGGCCTGAAGGAAGTTCAGTACCGCACCCTCATGCAGGAGAAGCCCGAGCTGGCCATGAAGGTGGCTGTGCGCGGCATGATGCCCAAGAACATCCTGAGCAAGGATGCCCTGACCCGCCTGAAGATTTATCGCGGCGCTGAGCACGAGCATGCTGCCCAGAAGCCCGAGATCTGGAACGGCTAAGGAGGTAAAAGACAATGTATAAGAGCAAGAAGCCTTATTTCTACGGCACTGGCCGCCGCAAGTCCTCCGTGGCTCGCGTTCACCTGTTCCCCAACGGAACCGGCGCTATCACCATCAACGGCCGTGACATCGACGACTACTTTGGTCTGGAGACCCTGAAGCTGATCGTTCGTCAGCCCCTGAACACCACCAACACTCTGGGCAAGGTGGACATCGTTGCCACTGTCACCGGCGGCGGTGTGACCGGCCAGGCCGGCGCTATCCGTCACGGCATCTCCCGTGCCCTGCTGCTGCTGGACGAGAACAACCGTCCCGCTCTGAAGGCCGCTGGCTTCCTGACCCGCGATCCTCGTATGAAGGAGCGTAAGAAGTACGGTCTGAAGGCCGCCCGTCGTGCTCCTCAGTTCAGCAAGCGCTAATTACTACTTGCTTAAAACCCTGCAACCGCAATGGTTGCGGGGTTTTTCTTTTGCCGTTTGTCGCAAGTCTGTCGCAAATCGACTTTTATTTTGTCGCAACGGCATCTATATTATAATCCCCAACGCACAAAGGGTCTGCTCCGGCAGGCCCTTTCTTTTTTGCCTCCGTTCGAGAAAGAATATTAAAAAAATTTCTACTATTACAGTAGCGTTACAAAAACGCTCTTACCTCCTTATCTTAGTGTGATTTTATCATACCCGATTTATTAACCCGCTTCTGTGACAAAATCACCATTTCTTGACACCGCTCTCCCTGAGACGTATAATAATCGCAACTGACTAAGCAAAAAGAAGGATGTGTTGCAAATGAATCAGGCAACCACTCTCTTAAAGCAATACGAGCAAACCATGCTGGAGCACTGGAAGTGGCTCCATGCCCACCCGGAGCTGTCCGGACAGGAAAAGAACACCGCCGCTTACGTGGCCGATCAGCTGCGCAAAATGGGTCTTGATCCAAAAGAGAACGTAGGCGGCTACGGGGTGGTGGCCCTTATTCAGGGCAGCAAGCCCGGCAAGTGCCTTGCCCTGCGGGCGGATATGGACGCCCTGCCCATCACCGAGGAGACGGGTGTTCCCTTCGCCTCTCAAAACCCCGGCGTGATGCACGCCTGCGGCCACGACGCCCACACCGCCATGCTGTTGAGCGCAGCTCATGTCCTTAACCAGATGAAGGAGGAATTGCGCGGCTCGGTCAAGCTGATCTTCCAGCCCTCGGAGGAGACCGCCGATAACAGCGGTGCTAAGCGCATGATCGCCGACGGCGTGCTGGAAAAACCCCACGTGGATGCCATCATCGGTCAGCACGTTACCCTCAATCCCACCGGCAAGGTGACACTCAGGGACGGGCTTGCGTCCGCCGCCTCCGACCGCTTCTTCATCACCGTACGCGGCAAATCCTGCCATGCCGCCAAGCCCCACGACGGCGTGGACGCCATCGTGGTGGGTGCACAGATCATCTCTGCCCTGCAGACCATCGTCTCCCGCAACGTGGGCCCCATGGATAACTGCGTGGTCACCATCGGCAAGGTGGCCGGCGGTACCCGCTACAATGTGGTGGCGGATGAATTTACCATGGAAGGCACCTGCCGAAACCACAGCCCGGCGGTCCGTGATGCCATGCCCGAACGCATGGAGAGCATCATCCGCGGCATCGCCAACGGCATGGGCGCGGACTACGAGTTCCGCTATGTCCACGGCTACTCCCCCATCATCAACGACCCGTCCATGGTCCAGCTGGTCCGCCGGACCGCCATCCATCTCCGGGGCGAGGAGAATGTCGCCGAGGCTGCCCTTGCCATGGGCGGCGAGGATTTCTCCTTCTTCGCCGAACAGGTCCCCGCCGCCTTCTACCGCATCGGCTGTCACCGGGAGGGCACACCCGAGTGGCCGGCCCACAACGCACACTTCATCCCCGACGAGGGCACCCTGTATCACGGGGCCCACGTTATGGTCATGTCAGCACTGAACTTCCTTTCTCAGGACTAAACCACCATATAAAATGCTATGCACCAAAGACTCAGGCCGGCGGAGATTCCGCCGGCCTGAGTCTTTCTGTATGCAGATCACGATCGACCTCATTCAAACAAATCCGAACCCATCAGTTCAATCTCAAAATCCAGATTCTCGCCATCGCGGACCACGGTCAGGCTTAGCCGGCCACCCGCACTCCCTGCCATAGCTGCTCTTGCCCCATAACCAACGCCCCTTACGCCAGCGTCAGGGTAAAGGTGAACTCAGTCACCCCGTCCACGCTGGTCGCGGTAATATCTTCCCTCAAATTGCCCAGAATCGTTTTAACAATATATAGGCCCAGGCCCACGCCCTCCCGATCCTGACTGCGGGAGTAGTCTGCCTTGTGGAAACGGTCAAAGAGCAGAGGCAGCTCCTCTGCCGGGATGGTATCTCCCAAATTGCGCACGGTGACCAGTGCTTTAGCCTCTTTCTTTTCCACGCTCACCGTCAGAGCACTGCCCTGGGCAGCAAATTTGGCCGCATTGTCCAGCAGGTTATAGCACACCTGTGTAATCGCGTCCGGGTCCCCCCAGACCATGACCGGATCTTCCGGGATCCGGGTGTCCACATCCAGCCCCCGGCCGGTGATCCGACCCTCCAGGCTGACCAGCACCCGGAGCATGACCTCGCTGATGTCAAACTGCTCCTGGGCAGTGATATTCTCATGTAGGGCCTTCAGCCGGGACATATCCAGCATCCGCCGCACCAGTCGGGACAGACGCCGGGTCTCAGAAGCGATGACCTGTAAAAACTCCCGCTCCCGCTCCGGCGGGATGGTGCCGTCCAGAATGCCCTCGGCAAACCCGGCAATGGTGGTCATGGGGGTCTTCAGTTCGTGGGAAACATTGGCGATAAACTCATTCCGCTGAGTCTCCGACTTTTCCAGTGACCCGGCCATGGTGTTAAACGCCTCGGCCAGCGCTCCCACCTCGTCTTTTCGATGCTCGTATCCCCGGATACGCACGTCAAATTCCCCATGGCCGAACTTTCGGGCGGCCTCAGCGATCTCGTTCAGTGGACGCACCTGACGGGCGGAGGTGATGGTGCTGGCCACGATGGAGATCAGCAAAACCACTACACAGGTAAAGAAGAAAATATTAGCCATGGCCCGCCACAGCTGCGAGATGCCTGCGGCACTGGTGGATACCAGCACCACCCCACGCACCACCGTTTCTCCGCCGGGCAATTCGCCGTAAATGGGTTCGGCGGTAAGGAAACGGTTTTCTCCGAACAGCCCTCCCAGCGTGGTCATCCCGGTATAGCCGCCCCGGCGTGAGGATTGGTTAATAATCGCCTCGGGGACCGCCTGATCGTAGTGATAGAACTTGGTGCCGTCTGTGGCGTAGACGATTTCGCCTGTGTTCTCACTGAGCATGATGTGCGCACCGGAGATTTGGGCCAGAGAGGCCACGTACATACGGAAATAGCTGTCCCGAATCCCATTGCCCTGAGCCAGGTATTTCCCGGTAAACTCAGCAATGTACTGTGCATTGTTTTCCATGGAACCCTTTTTTTCCTCGATGGCATAG
Organism: Lawsonibacter sp.; assembly: GCA_045534105.1. GTDB lineage: Bacteria > Bacillota > Clostridia > Oscillospirales > Oscillospiraceae > Lawsonibacter. The sequence goes on from JAZSJB010000053.1 coordinate 50,270, forward strand.
CGGTAGGACAGCAGGGTAAAGGCCGCAGAGAGCAGGGAAAAGGATAAAATGACGATACCCAGTGTCAGGGCGAGCTGCCTCTTATAAAATGTATTCACTGCCCGCCACCTCGTTTCCTGTTTTTTGTATTCAGGGGTTTCCGCCTACCTCAAATTTATAACCTACTCCCCACACAGTCTTCACAGACCACTGCTGGGACACGCCCTCCAGCTTCTCACGCAGGCGCTTGACGTGAACGTCTACCGTCCGGCTGTCCCCAAAGTAATCAAAGCCCCACACCTCGTCCAGCAGCTGGTTGCGGGTAAACACCCGGTTGGGCGCGGAAGCCAGATGGAACAGCAGCTCCAACTCCTTGGGAGGCGTGTCCACCCGCTGGCCATCTACCAGCAACTCATAGGCATCCAGGTTGATGAGCAGTTTGTCAAAGGACAGCTTTTTCTCGCCGCTTTCCTCCTCCGGACCCATACGGCGCAGCACCGCGTGGATGCGGGCCAGCACCTCTTTCATCTCAAAGGGCTTGACGATATAGTCATCCGCACCACTCTCCAGTCCGGACACACGGTCCTCCACCTCACCCTTGGCAGTGAGCATAATGACGGGAGTTTTCCCTTCCTCGCGGACCTTTTTCAGTACAGACCACCCGTCCATCACGGGCAGCATGATGTCCAGCAGCACCAGATCGGGCTGAAACGCGCGGAACTGCTCCACACCCTTCCCTCCGTCCCGGGCCACACAGGTCTCAAAGCCCTCCTTCTCCAGATAAAGATGGAGAAGCTCGGCAATATTGTTGTCATCCTCTACAATAAGCACTTTTCTGGGCATTACATCCACCGAAGCCTTTCTGTCCCATGGTTCAAATCGGGGCCTTTATTCTTATTATAGCCCGAATTTAGCCGGATAGGTGAATAATCTGTTAAAATCCGCACTCGCCGCCCTGCACAAAGGACCGGTCCACCTCGATCACAGGGTAGTACTTCTCGCTCAGCTGCCGGATGCGATGGGACAGTTCTTTTTTTACCTGACTGTCCGTCATGGAAAAGCCGTAGGGCACCACCACATCAAAAAGCAGATTGGTGTGGATGGGCCCGGCCGTAGTGCGAAAGTCATGGATGGTCAGGGCTGGTCCAAGCTCCTTTGCCAGCGTTTCCACCTGTCTGCGCAGCCCCTCCGTCTTTTCGTCCCGGACAACGGGATCCATGTGAATGACCGTTTCGATCTGATTGCGCTGCTTTAGTTCCCGCTCAATGTGGTCGATCACATCGTGAATGGCCAGCAGATCGCCGTCCGCCGGAACCTCCGCATGGAAAGACATCATGGCCCGGCCGGGGCCGTAATCGTGATAGACAAGGTCGTGGATTCCCAGAATATAAGGGTGATCCACCACCAGCCGGTCGATATCCGCCGCCAGCTCCGGGTCCATGGGACGGCCCAGCAGGGGGTCCAAAGTCTCCTTGACCGCCTCCCAGCCCGCCTTAAAGATAAATGCCGCCACGGCGATACCCACCCAGCCATCAATACACAGATCCAGCCAGTAGCCGACCAGACTGCTCACCAACACCACCGCCGTGGCGATGGCATCGCTCAGAGAGTCGGCAGATGCCGCCCGCAGAACCGAAGAGTCGATGCGCCGCCCAATCTCCCGGTGAAAGCGGCTCAGCCACAGCTTGATCAGCACCGCTGCGGCCAGAATCAGAACAGACACCCAGGAAAAGCTCACCGGCTCGGGTTGGAGTATTTTCCCCACGGATCCCTTGAACAGTTCAAAGCCCACCAGCAGGATGGCCAGCGCCACGATCAGGCCAGCCAGATACTCCATGCGGCCGTGGCCAAAGGGGTGCTCCTCGTCCGCTTCCTGCCCCGCCAGATGAAATCCCACCAGAGTCACGATGGCCGTGCCCGCGTCGGACAGGTTATTGAAGGCATCGGCGATCACAGCGATGGACGCCGTCATCAGCCCGGCCAACAGCTTAACGGCAAAAAGAAACAGATTTACCCCGATGCCTACACCCCCGGCCAGACGGCCGCAGCGCTGGCGCACATCGCCGTCCCAAGTTTGTTCCGCACCGGGAACAAACCATTTGATAAGCAGTTGTGTCACGGAAAAGCCTCCCAAATATTGTTTGGATATTATGAGTATTATCCCACGCCTGCCTCCCTGCGTCAAGGAAAAGTACCCGCCCCCCTCTTGCTTGCCATTAGCCGCCCGGTCTGTTATAATCGTTTTATCCTCAGATGAAGGGGGGCTTCCTATGGAGCTCGTTCTTATGACTGCGCTGGGCGTTGGCGGCGCCACCGTCATCGGCGCAATACTGGGCTTCGCCTTCAAAAAAATATCCCACGCCTTCAGTGACATGGTCCTGGCCTTTGCCGCCGGTGTAATGCTTGCCGCTGCGGTGATCGGGCTGGTCCTCCCCTCTCTGGAATACGGCACAGGGCACACCGCCCTGCCTGTCACCGTCATAGGCATCTTCTGCGGCGCCCTATGTCTGAATCTGCTGGACCGGGCCGTTCCCCACTTGCACCGTCTGGCCGGCATTGAGCAGGAGACCCATCCGGACAAGTCAGCCCAGCTGAACAAGGTGCTCCTTTTCGTCATGGCCATTGCCATCCACAACCTGCCCGAGGGCATTGCGGCCGGCGTGGGCTTTGGCACGGGGAACGAGGCAGAGGCTCTGACCATTGCCGCAGGCATCGCCCTGCAGAACATACCCGAAGGCATGGTCATCATCGCCCCCATGCTGGCTGCAGGCATGTCCCCCCGACGCACCTTTCTGGCCGCCACAGCCACCGGCTTTGTGGAGGTGCTGGGCACCCTGCTGGGCTTCTTCGCTGTCTCACTCTCCTCCGCTGTCCTGCCCTTCGCCCTGGCCTTTGCCGGAGGCACCATGCTCTACGTCATCAGCGACGAGATGATTCCTGAGACCCACCACGGCAACGCCAGATGGGTCACCTATGCCCTGCTGGCCGGCTTCTGCCTGATGCTGGCCATGAGTTATTATCTGGAGTAAAAAAATCAGCCATCCATTGGATGGCGGATTTTTTGTTGCTTGGATCAGTTCAGATTCAGCGCACCCTTCACCTTGGCAATGATGTGCTGGCCGATGTCGTAGGAGGCGTCCACCGTCTGCGCGCCGATGTGGGGGGAGACGATGAAGTTGTCACACTCGAACAGAGGAGAGTCAAAGCCCGCACCCTCGGTCAAACCGCCGGCAGCCAGCTCGTTCTCCATTACATCGGTGGCGTAGCCGCCGATAGTGCCGGCCTTGAGCGCTTCGTACATATCCTGCTCATTGACGATGCCGCCGCGGGCCATGTTCAGCACCACAGCATCGTTTTTCATCTTGGAGATGGACTCCTTGTTGAACATATTGCGGGTCTCGTCGTTCAGAGGCAGATGGATGGTGACGAAGTCGGACACCTGGCACAGCTCGGCAATGCTCATGGAAGTGGCCTCGTTCTTTTCAAAAATCTCGGCGGGCAGGTAGGGATCGTAAGCCACGATCTTCATGCCGAACACACGGGCGATCTCGCCCACGCGCTGACCAATGCGACCAAAGCCCAGAACGCCCAGGGTCTTGCCCCGCAGCTCACGGCCCACGAACTTATACTTATCCCACTGCTTGAGCACCTTCACGTCGTGGTTGGCCACCATGGTGCCGCGGGAGATGTCCAGCATCTTGGAGATGGTCAGTTCGGCCACAGCGTTGCCGTTCAGGCCGGGGGCGTTGAACACCTGGATACCCTTCTCCTCGGCATACTTGGTATCCACATGGTTCAGGCCCACGGAGCAAACGCCGATGACCTTCAGGTTGGCGGCAGCGTCCAGGATATCCTTGTTGATGGCAGGGTCAACGCGCATGATGAGCACGTCCACATCGGGAATCAGTGCCTTCAGTTCATCCTGAGTGGGCAGCATCTTGGTTTCCACAGTCATGTACTTGCCCAGTTCTTCACCAATGGCAGAGTGGACAGCGTCGATGATCAGAGCTTTCATGTACGATCTTCCTTCCTTACATATGAATTGAGTATAGCGGGTTCCCCCGCTTTTGCCTTGCTTTAGCTTTATTATTGCACATATTCCCCCCATTTAAAATCATATTTTTCCCGAGGGTTGCTACAGCCTTTTGGTTGTGGTACAATGGGTTTACTTCTAAAAAACAGCGTGTCTGTCAAACACAGGGGGCGAGCATATGAATTTTCAGCATCTGAAGTATTTCCTCATGGTTGCGGAAGAACTGAACATCACCCGGGCGGCCGAGCGGCTTTACATTTCCCAGCAATCCCTTTCCAACCACATCGGCAATCTGGAAAAGGAGCTGGAGACCAAGCTGTTCACCCGCTCCCCCAAGCTTTCCCTTACCTACGCCGGAGAGCAGCTGGTGGACACCGCCACCCAGATCCTGGACCTGCACAGCCAGTATCTGGTCAAGGTGGGAGACATCAACCGCCACTATATCGGCACCCTGCGGGTAGGTATCTCCCACACCTGCGGCCTGGCTCTGCTTCCTGATATTTTGCCTCAATTCCGCGCGGAATTCCCACAGGTGGAATTCTCCATGTTCGAGGGAAACTCCACCCAGCTGGAGGACGAGCTGTCCCACCACCGGGTAGATCTCATCATCTGTTTTCAGCCCATTATCATGGAAGGAACCGCTGCCACTCCCCTGACCGACCTGCGGTTGATGATGGTGGTTCCCCGCGCCTTCATGGATGAACTGTTTGGTGACGCCGCTCCTTTGATGCGCCGGCAGTTTGCTCAGGGCGCGGATATCGCTCCCTTCCAACACTCCCCGTTCATTCTCATCAAACGGGGCAACCGCACCCGCGGCATCGTGGACCAGTATTTCAGCCGGTACCGTTTCAAGCCCAAGCTGGTATTGGAAACGGAAAACACCGTCACCACCCTGGCCATGGCTCAGGCCGGCATGGGCATCACCATTTGCCCCGAACTGTTCCTGCGTGCCCAGCCCACCTCATCCCCCTCCGCGGGCGAGGTAGATGTGTTCCCCCTAACTGACCCTTCCACCATCAGCAAACTGGTAGCCGGCTACCGCCAGGACCGTTATCTGCCCCACTATGCCGAGCGTTTTATCGAGATCACCCGCCAGGTTCTGGCCTCCATGACTATTTGACCCTTCTTTCAATTTACAAAACGTTCATAACCGCGTCACGATTTAGCCGCATTTTCCGGTTATGATCATAGTGGATCAAGCGAAACTGTTTTTCATGTTGTACTTTCTCTTTTCTCCCTCTCTCCTTTACAAACAAACAGCAAGGGCCGCCGGGATTCGGCGGCCCTTGCTGTTTCTTATTCGTCATTTTGTACCGCTTCCGCCCGGTTCATCCTTCGCTTGCGTTCCGAGGACCAGGCCAGCTTTTCCGTCAGAACCTGCCTGTCTCCGGACCGCAGGGCCTGACGATAGGAATTGATATTCTGTTCCAGCCGCTCCAACGCCTGATCCAGGGCGTCGGCATTCAGGGTGAACAGTTGGGTCCACAGGGGCACATCCAGCGCCGCCACCCGAGTACATCCCCGAAAAGAGTCGCCCTCAAAGCCCATGAAGTCGAACAACTGAGGGTCGTCACACACGGATACAGCGATAATATGCATCATTTGGCTGGTATAGGCGATAATTGCATCGTGCTGTCTGGCCGTGGTCTTCACCACGTCACGGCAGCCAATATAGGCGGCAATACGTTCCAGCAACGCCACCTTCTCCGGGTTGCTGTTCCCGTCCGGCACAATAATATAATGGGCCCCATGAAACATATGCTTCAGGGCATTCTGCACGCCGGAGAACTCCGTACCCGCCATTGGGTGTCCGCCAATAAATTCCACCTCCGGGGGCAGCACCTGGGCCGCCTCTACAATGGCACTCTTGACGCCACATACATCGGTAACCAGCCCGCCGGGCTTGAAGTGGTCCCTGTGCTCCCGCAGAAAATCCAGAATACCTTGGGGATGCAGGCACAAAAAGACGATATCCGCCTGCCCAATGACCTGTTCGGCATCGTCTGTGACCCGGTCTGCCACCTGATTTTCCATGGCAAAGCGCAGGGTGGGCTGGCTGACATCCACACCCACTACCTCATAATCTTCAAAGCCCTGCAGGGCCAATGCCATGGAACCGCCGATCAGTCCCAGACCCACAATGGCGATAGTTTTTGACATAGGGATCGCTCCTCTCGGGCATACCCGGTTGATAGCGACACTTTAACACTTTTACCCGATAAAGTCAAGGCCTATCCACCATTCTTTTCGATCCGCTTGTAGATCCGCCCGGATTCCGGCGCAATCCCTCGGTATTCCATCAACTCGGCCACGGTCACAAAACAAAACCCCCGCTCCTTCAGCTCGTCCACTGCGGCCAGCGCCGCTTCCACGGAAGATGGATAGATATCATGCATCAGGATAATATCCCCGTCCCGAACATGAGCGACGAGATGTTCCTTGATCCGTTTGACCTTATCATCCTTCCAGTCCTCCGGGTCCACCGACCACAGAATGACCGGACCGTCTGCCCAGCTTTGTGCGTTTTCATCCAATATCCCATAGGGTGGGCGCAGCCACAGTTCCCTTTCCCCCAACATGGAATAAATGAGCCGCCGGGTACCCTCCACCTGCAGGCGAAACTCTTCCTGCTCCAAGCCGGTCATGCTTACATGGCTATAGGTATGCACCCCGATTTGATGCCCCTCCCGTGCCATGCGGGGCACAAGCTCCGGCGCATACTGAATTTGCGTGCCCACAAGGAAAAAAGTGGCGCGGACACCTCTTTCCTTCAGTCCGTCCAGCAAAGGGCCGGTGTAGTCCGGATGCGGGCCGTCATCAAAGGTAAGCGCCACCAGCTTCCGCTGCGTTCCCGACTCGGGCACATCCATTTTCAGGTCGGAGGATGCGGGAACATCCTCAGGCGGCAACCACAAAAGGCCAAACAGCAGCAAGACTCCCACCAGCACCACCCGCCACAGCAGTTCTGGCCGCTTCCAGAATTTCATGACCCACCTCCGCCCATTTCGTTCCCATTATGGTATCAGTATGTGCAGGGCAAGGTTTTTTTCTCGCTGAAAATTTTTCTATAAAAAATCCCGGACCGCGTTTGCGGTCCGGGATTTTGTTGCTTGTATGGGGCAGATGCCGGAGCATTACACCTCGTACATCTTCTCCAGGCGCTGCAGCTTCTCGTAGCGGGCCTTGGCAGCCTCCTCGGACTGAGCAAACAGTTCGCTGGCACGCTCGGGGAAGGAGCGGGTCAGAGCGGAGTAGCGGGCCTCGTTCATCAGGAACTCCTGATAGCCGCCGGCGGGAGCCTTGCTGTCGATGGTGAAGGGGTTCTTGCCCTCGGCCTTGGCGGCGGGGTTGAAGCGGAACATATTCCAGTAGCCGCACTCAACGGCCTTCTTCATCTCGGCCTGGCAGTTGGTCATGCCGCCCTTGATGGAGTGCATCTCACAGGGAGCATAGCCGATGATGAGGGAGGGACCGGGATAGGCCTCGGCCTCAGCAATGGCCTTCAGGGTCTGGTTCATGTTGGCGCCCATAGCCACCTGAGCCACGTAGACGTAGCCGTAGCTCATGGCGATCTCAGCCAGAGACTTCTTGGCGATCTCCTTACCGGCAGCGGCGAACTGAGCCACCTGACCGATGTTGGAAGCCTTGGAAGCCTGACCGCCGGTGTTGGAGTACACCTCGGTGTCGAAGACGAAGACGTTGACATCCTCGCCGGAGGCCAGGACGTGGTCCAGACCGCCGAAGCCGATGTCGTAAGCCCAGCCGTCGCCACCGAAGATCCACACGGACTTCTTGTTCAGGTACTCCTTCTCGGCCAGAACCGCGGGAGCGGTGGGGCAACCGGCAGCGGCAGCCTTCTCCAGCTCGGCGATCAGAGCCTTGGTAGCGGGGCCGTTGGCCTCGCCGTCCTCGGCGGTGTCCATGAAGTTCTTGGCAGCGGCCTTGAACTCAGCGGAAGCCTTGTCAGAGGCGGCCATCTCGTCGATCTGAGCCATCAGGCGGCTGCGGATGGCCTTCTGGCCCAGGTACATACCCAGACCGTGCTCGGCGTTATCCTCGAACAGGGAGTTGGCCCAGGCGGGACCCTTACCCTCGGCATTGGTGGTATAGGGAGCGGTAGCGGAGGGGCCACCCCAGATAGAGGAACAGCCGGTGGCGTTGGAGATGTACATACGGTCGCCGAACAGCTGAGTGATCAGGCGGGCGTAAGCAGTCTCGGCACAGCCGGCGCAGGAGCCGGAGAACTCGAGCAGGGGGGTTTTGAACTGGCTGCCCTTGACGGTGTTGTCGGCCACGTCTTCCTTGACGGTGACGTTGGCAACGGTGTAATCGAAGGCGGCCTGCTGATCCTTCTCCTCCTCCAGAGACTTCATAACCAGAGACTTGGTGGGGCAGATGCCCACGCACACGCCGCAACCCATACAATCCAGGGGAGAGACGGACAGAGTGTAGGTATAGACGCCCTTGCCCTTGCCAGCCTTGACAGGAGCGCTCTTCAGAACAGCGGGAGCGGCAGCGGCCTCGGCCTCGGTCATGGTGTAGGGACGGATGGTAGCATGGGGGCAGACAAAGGAGCACTGGTTACACTGGATACAGGTCTCGGGGTTCCAGCTGGGGACGGAGACGGACACGCCGCGCTTCTCATAGGCGGCAGCACCCAGCTCGAAGGTACCGTCAGCGTGGTTGACGAAAGCGGAAACAGGCAGGCTGTCGCCGTCCATCTTGTCCACGGGCAGCAGGATGTCGCCCACCATCTTGACCAGCTTATCCTTGCCTTCCAGCTTGACAGCCTCGCCCGCGTCAACGGCGTTGGCCCAGTCAGCGGGGATGGCGATCTTCTTGTAGGCGGTAGCGCCGGCATCGATGGCCTTGTGGTTCATCTCCACGATGTCCATACCCTTCTTGGAGTAGGACTTGGTGGCGGCGTCCTTCATGTACTGGATCGCCTCGGCCTCGGGCATGACCTTGGCCAGGGAGAAGAAGGCGGACTGCAGGATGGTGTTGGTGCGCTTGCCCATGCCGATCTCCAGAGCCAGGTCGATGGCGTTAATGGTGTACAGCTGGATGTTGTTCTGGGCAATGTAGCGCTTGGCGTTGGCGGACAGGTGGTGAGCCAGCTCCTCCTCAGACCACTGGCAGTTGATCATAAAGACGCCGCCGGGCTTCACGTCGCGGACCATGGGGAAGTCCTTGGTGATGTAGGAGGGGTTGTGGCAGGCCACGAAGTCGGCCTTGTTGATGTAGTAGGGGCTCTTGATGGCCTTGTCACCGAAGCGCAGGTGGCTGATGGTC
>JAZSJB010000061.1:0-15556 GCA_045534105.1 Lawsonibacter sp.
TCTTAAATACATACGTTGAATACTTTAACAACAGGCGTTCTGCCGCCGCCTTGGGCTACAAAAGCCCAGTTCAGTACAAGACCGAACTGGGCTTCTGTTAGATGTGCTTTTTTCTGTGTCTACTTTTCCTTGACAGATGCAGACCTGACGGTCCCGCCGTTTCGTATTATATAAGGGTTTTACAGCTCCACAGCTTCGATGGTTTCTTCCGCGATGTTGTGCTTCTTGGCATAGCCGGTGAGCATCATGGTCAGAGCACCGTCGCCGGTGACGTTGCAGGCAGTACCGAAGGAGTCCTGCAGCGCGAAGATGGTCAGCATCAGGCCGGTGCCCGCCTGGTCAAAGCCCAGCACGGACATGATCAGGCCCAGAGAGGCCATCACTGTGCCACCGGGCACGCCGGGAGCGCCGATGGCGAACACGCCCAGCAGCAGGCAGAACAGAATCATGGAGCTCAGAGAGGGCAGCTGGCCGTACAGGATCTTGGACACCACCATGACAAAGAAGGTCTCCGTCAGCACGGAGCCGCACAGGTGGATATTGGCGAACAGGGGAATACCAAAGTCCACCATATCCTTGCGCAGGATCTTGGACTTGTGGGCGCAGGTCAGAGCCACGGACAGGGTGGCAGCGGAGCTCATGGTGCCCACGGCGGTGATGTAAGCGGGGCCGTAGTGCTTGACCACTTCCATGGGGTTGGTGCCGGTGTAGATGCCGGCCACGCCGTACAGCACGCCCATCCAGATGTAGTGACCCAGCATAACAATGAGAATGACGATCAGGAACACGGGCAGCTGGCCGGTGATGGTGCCGTCATAGGCAAGACCGGCGAAGGTGCAGCCGATGAAGAAGGGCAGCACGGGGATGACGATCTTAGACACGATCTGCAGCACGATCTTCTGGAACTCGGCCAGGATGCGGATGGTGGCCTCAGCCTTGGTCCACACGGCAGCAAGGCCGATCAGCACGGAGAAGACCAGCGCGCTCATCACGGGCATGATCTGGGGGATGTCCAGCTGGAAGGCCACGGCGGGCAGTTCCTTCAGTCCGTCCACGTTGCTGGCAATGTTCAGGCCGGGGATGATGGCATAGCCGGCGCCCATGGACATAAAGGCAGCCAGAATGGAGGACACGTAGGCCAGAATCAGGGCCACGGTCAGCATCCGGCTGGCGCTGGTGCCCAGCTTGGTAATGGAGGGGGCAATGAAGCCGATGATGATCAGGGGCACACAGAAGGTGATGACCTGACCCATAATGTACTTGGCGGTGACGATGACGGTCATCAGACCCTCGGGGGCGAACAGACCCACGACCATACCGACGAGCAGGCCGATGAGCAGCTTCGCGGGGAGACTTTTCAGAATTTTCATGTTGTTCCTCCTGTTGGTTTCTTCTCTCTTTGCGGCAGGATATCCGGCCCAGCCGCATAAATCACATACAGTATACTAAACCCGTGTCAGATTTGCAACAGCGGCTTTCGTGTTTTATTTACCGGGCCAGGTGTTCCCGAACCACTTGTTCCTCTGAGAAGAAATGCTTCACACCCTTGATCTCCTGATACTCCTCATGGCCCTTGCCAATGAGGGCGATGATGTCCCCCTCCTGTGCGTTGTCCATGACCCAGCGGATGGCATCGGCCCGGTCGGGGATGGAGATGTATTTTCCGTTGTGCTTGGCAAGACCCGTCTTGATGTCCTCGTTGATGGCCTCCACCTCTTCGTCCCGGGGATTGTCCATGGTGAGGACGGTCAGGTCGGCGTATTTGCCGCTGATCTCACCCATGTCCCACCGCCGGGCACGGGCCCGGTTACCGCCGCCGCCGAACAGGCAGATCAGCCGTCCGGGGTCATAGGCGCGCAGCATGGTCAGCAGGTTCTCCATACTCACCGCGTTGTGGGCATAATCGATAAGCAAGGTATAGTGTCCCGGGGTGTCCAGCACTTGAGTCCGACCTTTGACATACACCGTCTTCAGACCCTTGGCAATGGCAGTGGCATCCACCCCCACCATGTGGGCGGCGGCTAGGGCGGCAAGGGCGTTGGACACATTGAATTTGCCGGGCATGTTTAGCAGAAAGGTGCCTTCCAGGGCGCCGGACACAACAAACTCACTGCCCAGAAAGCCCTCCCGGCGCAGTTCTTTGATTGCGGTGACCGTGTAGCCCGCCGTTCCTACCATGGACATGGTAGTTACAGGACAGGCCGCTTTGGCTGTGACGGCACGCCAGTGCCCGTCATCCACGTTGACAAGGCCCTTTTTGCACTGGGAGAAGAGCATGCTCTTGCAGTCCCGGTATTCCTCAAAGCTGGCGTGTTCTCCGTCTCCGATATGGTCGGGGGACAGGTTCAGAAACACGCCCACATCAAACTGGATACCTGCGGTGCGGTGGAGCTTAAAGCCCTGAGAAGAGGCCTCCATGACCACATGGGAGCAGCCCTCCGCCACCATCCGGGCAAACAGGGAGTGCAGCTCGTAGGACTCCGGGGTGGTGTTTTTTGTCTTTAGCAGTTCCTTGCCAATGACCGCGCCCACCGTGCCGATCATGCCCACCTTATGTCCCGCCGCCTCCAGAATGGACTTGACCATGTGAGCAGTGGTGGTTTTTCCTTTGGTGCCGGTCAGGCCGATGACAGTCATCTTTTCCGCCGGGTGGTCAAACCACGCCGCGGACAGCAGGGCCAGAGCATAGCGGCTGTCCTTCACCCGGATAACGGTCACACCTGCGGGAGCGGAGATCTCCCGCTCCACCACAAGGGCCGCCGCACCCGCCGCAACGGCGGCCGGGATGTACTCGTGCCCATCGGTGCGAAACCCGGTCAGGCAGACGAACAGACTGCCTTTCCCCACCTTGCGGGAGTCATACTCCAGCGAGGTTACTTCGGTGTTGAGGGCGCCTGCGTCTAAGGTGTAATCCAGCTTTTTCAGCAGTGTTTCAATCTTCATCAAACAAAACTCCCTCAAACACGGTGTGGGACGGGCCGGTCATGCGCACATGTCCGTCCTCCTCCCGCCAATCCACATACAGGTTGCCGCCGATCTGCTCCACGGTCACCTCTCGGTCGCAGTAACCCAGCAATGCCGCGGCCACCGCGGCGGTGCAGCAGCCGGTGCCGCAGCCGATGGTTTCACCGGTGCCCCGCTCCCACTCCCGGATCTTGATATAGTCCCGGGAAACCACCTGAGCAAAGGTCACATTTGTCTTGTTGGGAAAGAGGTCCGTGTAGTGCTCGATGACCGGGCCGTATTTGGCCACGTCAAAGGATGCGGTGTCCTCAATGAACATGACGCAGTGGGGATTGCCCCAGGACACGGCGGTGATGTTGAACACCCGGTCAAGAATCTCCACCGGCTGGTCGATAAATTCCGGCAGTTCGGTGTTTACCGGGATGATTTTTGTGTCCAGCCGGGGGCAGCCGATGTCGGCGGTGATGTTGACGGCCTTGCCGTCCTCCACCGTCAGCCAGATGTGCTGCATACCGCCCAGCGTTTCAATTTCGAACTCGGTCTTGTCCGTCATGTGGTGGTCATAGACATACTTGGACAGGGATCGCAGGGCGTTGCCGCACATCTCGCCCTCCGTACCGTCGGGATTGAACATGCGCATGCGGAACTCCCCCCGCTCTGAGGGGCATACCAGCACAAGGCCGTCCGAGCCGATGCCAAAGTGCCGCTCACTGACCCGTCGGGCCAGGGCGGTGGGATCGTCTATCTTCTGGTCAACGGCGTTGATATACACATAATCGTTGCCGTAGGCCTGCATTTTTGTGAACTTCAAGCCCATTTCCATCACCTTACGCAAGCGCCTGTTCAAGGTCCGCAATAATATCCTTCACATTCTCGATGCCGATGGAGATGCGGATAAAACGCTCATTGATGCCCAGCTTCTCGCGCACGTCGGCGGGAATGGACTCGTGGGTCTGGGTCATGGGGTAAGTGACCAGAGTTTCCACGCCACCCAGACTCTCGGCAAACAGGATCATCTTCACCCGGCTCAGAAGGTTCATGGCAGTTTCAAGGCAGTCCAGCTCAAAGGAGATCATGCCGGAGAATCCGGTGGCCTGTTTGGTCATCACGGCGTAGTCCTTGTGGTCCTCAAAACCGGTGAAGTAGACCTTCTTCACCTTGGGGTGATTTCTCAGCCAGCGGGCCACCTGCATGGCGTTTTCGTTGTGCCGATCCATACGCAGGGCCAGGGTCTTGATGCCCCGCAGCAGCAGCCAGCAGTCCATGGGGGCAAGGCCGTTGCCGTGGGACTTGAGCTGGGCGTGGAAGAAATCGGCCATCTCCTGGCTCTTGACCACGGCGATGCCGGCAATGGTGTCGTTGTGTCCGCCCAGATACTTGGTGCCGCTGTGGACCACCACGTCCGCACCGTGGTCCAGAGGCCGCTGGAAGTATGGGGTCATAAAGGTGTTGTCCACCACCATGAGCGCGCCGATGGAGTGGGCGATTTCGGCCAGGGCCGCGATGTCCGCCACCTTCATCATGGGGTTGGTGGGGGTTTCGGCGTAGATCATTTTGGTCTCGGGTTTGATGGCAGCGCGCACCGCCTCCAGATCGGACAGGTCCACCCAGGAGAAGGTGCAGCCGAACTTGGAGAAGATCTCATCACAGATGCGGAAGGTACCGCCGTAAATGTCGTCGGACAGGATCACATGGCTGTTGTTGGGAAGCCATGTAAACAGGGCCATGTTGGCTGCCTGGCCGCTGGAGAAAGCAAAACCCTCCAGCCCGTTTTCCAGAATGGCCATGGTGCGCTCCAGCTCCTGCCGGGTGGGATTCTGCACCCGGGTGTAGTCATAGCCCGTGGAGATGCCGAAGGCACGGTGGCGGAAGGTGGCCGTCTGGAAAATAGGGAAGCTCACCGCTCCGGTAATGGGGTCGCAGCCCTGGCCCCCGTGGACCACCTTGGAGTCAAAGGCGAGGTCTTCCTTGCGGTCGAAGTTATCGTAATAGCACTCGTTTTTCATGGTATTTCCTCCTGTTCCCGGCGGCGTGGGCCGCATGTGCCTATTTTCTCTTACTAACAGTATATCGCAAAGATTTTCAATCAGCAACGCAGAAATTGCTTTACTTCTTGCAAAAAATGCTTTATGCTGTTTCTAAGGAGGGATAGGAATGGAAAACGGGCCAAATTACGCCAAAAAAGGCTATCTGCACGAGGATTTCCGCCTGTTTCACCTGCGGGACGTGGGGGCGGAAGAGATGGAGTACCACTACCACGAATTTGACAAGATCGTCATCTTTCTCTCCGGCACCGCCAGCTACATTATGGAGGGGCGTTCCTATTTTCTGGAGCCCTGGGACGTGCTGTTGGTCAGCCACCATCTCATTCACAAGCCGGTCATTGACCCCAACGATCCCTACGAGCGGGTGGTCATCTATCTGGACCCGGGCTTTATCGACTCCCACAGCACCAGGGAGGCGGACCTGTCCTCCTGCTTCCGGCTGGCCCGCCGGCGGCAGTTTGCTCTCATGCGCCCGGAGGGTGAGGAGCGCAGGCAGCTTCAGGGGCTGCTGGCTGCTCTGGAACAGGCGCTGGCGAGCAAAGGCTTTGGAGGGGAGCTTTTGTCCCGGACCTGCCTTCTTCAGCTGCTGATCCACCTGAACCGGGCCATCATTCGTGATCACACGGACCGGGACAAAACCGCCAGCCGCCACGACCCCAAAATCGAGCGTATCTTGTCTTATATCAACGAGCATCTTTCCGAGGATCTGAGCGTGGATGCCTTGGCCGGGCAAATCTACACCAGCAAATATCACTTTATGCGTCGGTTCAAGGAGCTGACCGGCTGCTCTGTCCACCAATATATCACTCAAAAACGTCTGCTTTCCGCCGCCCGGTTGCTGCGTTCCGGCGTGTCTGCCCAGAACGCCTGTGTAAGGTGCGGTTTTCAGGATTACTCCGCCTTTCAGCGCGCCTTCCGCCGCCAGTTTGGCATGACGCCCCGTGAGCTTTTAAAGTAAATACTGATTAACCTGCTGCCTTTCTGGGCATAGTATGGACAAAAGCAAAAAAGGAAAGGTTGGTATTAAAAATGCAGGTTCGTGAGCTGATGAATCCCAGCGTGGTATCCGTATCCACCACCGACAGTACCGCTCTGGCCGCCCGGCTGCTCAGCCGGCACAATGTGGGGGCGCTGCCCGTATGCACTTCGGATGGCCGGCTGCGGGGCATTGTCACCGACAGGGACATCGTGCTGCGCTGTATTGCCGCGGAGGAGGACCCGGCCCAGACCCCGGTACGGGAGGTCATGACCCGGGGGTGCTATACCGTAGGTCCGGAGGATGACTGCCGTCAGGCCACCCGCCTCATGGCTTCCCGGCAAGTGCGCCGCCTGCCGGTAGTTGAGAGCGGAAAACTGGTGGGCATGCTGTCGCTGGGCGACCTGTCACGCAGCCATCGGTTTGACATGGAGGCTTCTCAGGCATTGAGTGAGATCTCGGAAAATGTGCTGCGACCCCAGAAATAAAAAAGAGCGCCGCGGAACAGTTTTCCGCGGCGTTTTCCTCTTGCCGAACGAAGAATTTTCCTGTATATTGACTATATATCCTATTTCCAAATCTGACCAATGTGGGAGGCTGCTATGACCATTACAAAAGACATTAAATACATCGGCGTCAACGATCACGTTGTTGACCTGTTTGAGGGACAGTATGTGGTCCCCAACGGTATGTCTTATAATTCTTACGTCATTCTGGACGAAAAGGTCGCTGTGCTGGACACGGTAGACAAAAACTTCACCCACCAGTGGCTGGACAACCTGCAGCAGGCACTGGACGGCCGCACGCCGGATTACCTCATCGTGCAGCACATGGAGCCCGACCACTCCGCCAACATTGCCAACTTCCTGAACGCCTACCCCAAGACGGTGGTAGTGGCCTCTGCCAAGGCCTTCACCATGATGGGCCAGTTCTTCGGCACGGACTTCACCGACCGCCGCCTGGTGGTGGGGGAGGGGGATACCCTGAGCCTTGGCCGCCACCAGCTGACCTTTGTTACCGCGCCCATGGTCCACTGGCCGGAGGTCATCGTCACCTATGACTCCTGCGACAAAGTCCTCTTCTCCGCCGATGCCTTCGGCAAATTCGGCGCACTGGACGTGGAGGAGGACTGGGCCTGCGAGGCACGCCGTTACTATATCGGCATCGTGGGCAAGTACGGCGCTCAGGCCCAGGCTCTGCTGAAAAAGGCCGCCGGACTGGATATTTCCATCATCTGTCCCCTCCACGGGCCGGTGCTCACTGAAAATCTGGGCTACTACCTGAATCTCTACAATATCTGGTCCTCCTATGAGCCGGAAACCGAGGGCATCCTCGTTGCCTATACCTCCGTGTACGGAAATACCAAGGCGGCGGTAGAACTGCTGGCGGAATCCCTGCGTTCCAAGGGCTGCCCCAAGGTAGTGGTCACAGACCTTGCCCGCAGCGATATGGCTGAAGCGGTGGAGGATGCGTTCCGGTACAGCAAGCTGGTTCTCGCCACCACAACCTATAACGCCGATGTGTTCCCCCACATGAGGGAATTCATCCACCACCTGACCGAGCGGGGCTACCGCAACCGCACCGTGGCCCTGATGGAAAACGGAAGCTGGGCACCTCAGGCCGCCAAGGTCATGCGCAATATGCTCTCCGAGAGCAAAAACCTGACCTTTACGGATACCACTGTTTCCATCCGTTCTGCCCTGAATGAGAGCAGCCGCGCTCAGGTGGAGGCCATGGCGGACGAGCTGTGCCGGGAGTATCTGGCCCAGCAGGGGGAGACCGCCAACAAAAACGACCTGACTGCCCTGTTCAATATCGGCTACGGTCTGTACGTGGTCACCTGTAATGACGGCAAAAAGGACAACGGTCTCATCGTCAACACGGTCACTCAGGTGACCAACACCCCCAACCGGGTGGCCGTTACCATCAACAAGGAAAACTACTCCCACCACGTCATCAAGCAGACCGGACAGATGAACGTCAACTGCCTGTCCACCGACGCGCCTTTCTCTGTCTTTGAGACCTTCGGTTTCCAGAGCGGCCGCACCGTGGACAAGTTCGCCGGGATAGAGACCCTGCGTGCGGACAACGGTCTTGTGTTCCTGCCCCGGAATATCAACTCCTTCCTGTCCCTGAATGTGGAGCAGTATGTGGACTTGGACACTCACGGCATGTTCATCTGCTCCGTCACCGAGGCCCGGGTCATCTCCGATGTGGACACCATGACCTACACCTACTATCAGGACCATGTCAAGCCCAAGCCCGAGACCGAGGGCAAAAAGGGCTTTGTGTGCAAGGTGTGCGGCTGGGTCTACGAGGGGGACACCCTGCCCGACGACATCGTCTGCCCCCTGTGCAAGCACGGGGCCGCCGACTTCGAGCCCATTTCATAACAGCGCAGGGCGCGTCCGAACTTCGGACGCGCCCTGTTTTTATTCGCATTTAATTCCATATAATTCCATTATGTCGCGGGTGATCGTCCGGTTCGTTTGGTTGCCGAAATTGTCGGTGATCAGGAGCTCCATTTCAAGGGTGTTTACGTCCTGTACCGGGTAATGGCCGCTTACATCCACGCTCCAGCGCCCCCATCCTTCCTCCGCTCCCCAGTTCTGAAGGTTTAGTTCCCGGCGCAGCAGCTGCTGCGTGCCACAACGCATCACAAGGGTCAGCCGGGCGGGATAGAGAAGCTCCCGGTTGAAATCGCCGGGGGTGCGGGCTTCCAGCTCAAAGCGGACATTCATATCCAAAATCAGGTCCCCATGCTTGGTCAGCTGGCAAAGGCCCGTTGAGGTGCCCATGCTGGGTACCTCCAAACCGAAGTGTGATTTGAGCATATAGGCCTGGTCGGTCTCCATAGGCTGGGTCTTGCGGCTTTGGCCGTCGTCCAGCAGGATGGAAAAGGACGGGTCATCCCACACAGGGACGTCCATCTGTGCCGTAAAGACGCTGCCGTTCCACTGGGCCGGGACAGACACCTGCTCCCCCGCATCATTTTCCACGCAAAAGACCGCCGTCATGCCGGGGACATACTCCTTTGGTCTTGCAGACAGGGAGAAGATGCCCTTTTCCCCCGGGATGTAATCGATCAGCTCGCAGTCCCATTCGCTGAGCAGGTGATTTTGTGCCTCCAACAGTGTTTCCAGCCGACCGGTGAGGGAGTTGATCTGGTTGGTCACGGTGTGCTCCACCCCGATCACCTGATTTTGCACGTTCTGGGTCTGACCGGACAGCTGATCGATGCGTTTGTTGAGCTTGGACACCGTGCGCACGGACACCAACAGCAAAATCGCCAGTGCTGCTGCAGCCCAGCCCCAAACCCGGGTGTTGCGCTCACGGGGCTGCGGACGGGTGCGCTCCATCTGCTCCAGATAGCGGTTTACGATGGTCTCCACCACCGCCAGCTCCCGTTCGGTCAGTTCGTGGGAGGTCTCCTGCTCTTTTGGGGCGCAGATTTCCTCCACCCCCAGCAAGTAGCCCACGCTGATCTCAAACTGTCGGCTGATGCCGATGAGCTTATCCACCTCCGGGATGGTGATGTCGCTCTCCCATTTCGAAATGGCCTGCCGGGACACACCAAGTAGGTCGCCCAGTCCCTCCTGAGAAAGCCCCCGGTTCCGGCGCAAATCCTGTATTCTTTGTCCCAGTGTCATAGTCTCACCTCCTTTGTGCTTACAGAATAACCCGGCAGAGGTTTTTTGACAACCACCTGCCGGGTTCTTTTTGTCAACCGCCCGTTGCATGCGTTGGGGCGCAAGGGATTGACGATGCAATAACGGCGCTGCGCGCAGGCAGAACAAGCTCGCCATCACGGCAAACGCCCTGTCCAAGCAGGATGATCCACTGCCCGTCAGACAGGGTCAGGGTCTGCTCCTCTCCACCCGCGTTGCAGGCGCACAGGAGCGTTTCGTCTCCTGTGGTGCGGGCAAAAGCCAGCAGATCGCCCTCGCCCGTCAGCCAGTGAAGCTCGCCACGGCGCAGGGCGGGGCTTTTTTTGCGCAGACTGCCAAGCTGTCTGAACCATTCGGTCAGTTCCGTATCCTCTTTCCCCCACGGGAAAGTGCGGCGGTTGAAGGGATCTTCAAAGCCCTCCATGCCCGCCTCATCCCCGTAGTACACCGTTGGGGAGCCGGGGAAGCAGAACAGCACCGCCGCGCCCGCCTTGAGCAGTTCCTTTCCAAACTGACGCTCGTAGGGGGTCATACGGTGAGCTGCACGCCAGTCCTTTGTTTTGTCGGTGTGGGCACTTCCTGAGCCCAGCAGGGTGAGCACCCGCAGGGTATCGTGTGTGCCAAGGGCATTCATGGCGGAATAGAAGGCGAAGGGAGGGTAGTTCTCCCGCAGGGTCTCCATCCGCTCCACAAACTGCCCCGCTCCCGCTCCCTGTAAATAATCCAGCAAAGCAGTACGGAAGGGGTAGTTCATCAGTCCGTCACAATGGCCGCCCAACAGATGCTTTCTGCGTACATCGTAGGCAATTTTGGTGGTGCCATCCTCCCACACCTCGCCGATGACCACCGCATCCGGCTTTTCTGCCCGGGCGGCGGTGTGGATACCGCGGACGAAGTCATCGGGCAACTCGTCGGCCACATCCAGCCGCCAGCCGTCCGCTCCGGCCCGAAGCCAGCGGCGGACCACGCTGTCCTTGCCGCCAAAGACAAAGTCCCGGTAAGATGCGTCATTTTCGTTGACGGCGGGCAGGGAGTAGATGCCCCACCAGCTCTCATATTCCTTTGGCCAGTTCTTGAACTGGAACCACGAGCGATAGGGAGAGTCCTCACTCTGGCAGGCTCCCGCCTCAGGATAAAAGCCGTCACCATTGAAGTATCGGCTGACAAAGCCCGTGTGGTTGAATACCCCGTCCAGCATCAGGCGCATTCCACGCTTGTGGAGTTCATCGCACAGGGTCTTGAAGTCCTCGTTGGTGCCCAGCATGGGATCGATGCGGCTGTAGTCCGCCGTGCCGTAGCGGTGGTTTTCCGCCGCCTCAAAGATAGGGCAAAGATAGACCGTTTCAACACCCATAGATTGCAGATAATCCAGCTTTTTGGTAATTCCCGGCAGGTCTCCGCCGAAAAAGTCCCGGTTTCGCACCTCGCCCTTTTCGTTGGGACGGTATTCCGGCTCCTCCTCCCAGCTTTGGTGAACGGTGCGCCCGCCCACAAGGCCCGTGGGGTCCGGAATCTGGGTGCGGAAAAAGCGGTCGGGGAAGATCTGATAGCTTACGCCTTCCCCGAACCAGTTGGGGACCCGCTCATCTTTGTCATAGACGGTAAGCTGATACTCACCCAGCTCCATTCTTCGTCCGTCCAGACCCTCCAACACAAAGGAATACCAAATAAGCCCCACATAGTCCCCGGTGTCCAGCACCCCCGAGAACTCATCTGTCCCCAGCTCAGTTCCCGTCCAAGACATGGGGACGGTGAGCATTTCGTCCCCCCGCATCTCCAACCGGGCATACAAAACCGCGCGGGAATAGCCCGCGGCTCGGTCGGGTCGCAGGGTGAACTGTACGCCCCTTCCGCAGGGAACGGCGCCGTATGGGGTTTTATAGCGCGGGTCACGGGAATCGTAGATGGGCTGCATGAAGCGCTCCTCCAAACAAGGTTACAGAGGGGGGCAAGCCCCCCTGCCGGCTCAAGTATTGTTTAGTGATACTTATAAGTGCCTCCGCCGATGAACTCGCGCAGCAGGGAATCGCCTGCCACCAGCGCCGGTTCAATGGGCTCAAAATACTCAAAGGCGGCCATCAGGTCCATGATCTCCTCGTAGCGCTCGTTGTCCTGAGGCACGCTCTTAAAAACAGGCGGAGCAAAGCTTCGCATCACCGACACCTCGTAGGGCAGGGAGGAATCAAAGATGATGTCCGCCCGGTTCTTAAAGGGTGAGATGTACAGCTTTTCACCCCGGCGCACATTGGCCCACATATCAAGGGTCTGGGCCGCATCGGTGCCCCGGAACTGGTAGTCCCGGACGGTGCGCCGGGTCAGCCGCATCCACGTCCCCTTGAAGCGCAGTTCAGCCCCCTCGTTCACATTGGAGCGGGCGGAGATGTACAGCTTGGTGGCCTCCGGATGACGGCCGGCGATATCATCATTCAGGGCGTGGATCCCCTCGAAGATGGCGATTTCGTTTTTTTCCAGCTGCAGGGGCACGCCCGCAGCGTCGTTGCGCATCTGCCGGGCAAACTCAAACTTGGGAATGATGATCTCGCCGCCTGCAGACAGGGTGGTAAAATGCGTGTCCAGCAGGTCCATATCCATGCACAGGGGGGACTCGTAATCGATATCCCCCTCCGGCGTGCGGGGGACCGTGCGTCGGTCCAGGGTCTTGAAGTAGTTGTCCATGGCCACCGCGTGGGAATTGACCCCTCTGCGGCGCAGTTCCTCGGCAATCTTCAGGGCCGTAGTGGTCTTGCCGGAGCCGGAGGGACCGGACAGCAATACGATGGGGCTGCGCTCCAGATTGGAAAGGATCTTGTCTGCGGCCAGAGACACCCGCCGGGCGTAGGCCTGGTCACACTCAGCCAGAAATTCCGTCACATCACTTTTGATGCGCCTGTTGATCTCCTGCAGTTGGTATGCCATAAGCTGACCTCCTTGTCAGTCCTTGGTCCAAAGCTTCCGCTTCTGCTCCAAAATCTGGGGCAGTTGCTCCATGTACTCATATGGGAATTTCGGGTTGGATATGCGCCGGATCGCCCCGGTATTGCGATCCACCAGCTTGGTCACACCCCCTGCCCCAAGGGAAAGGACGCTGTGCAGCTCTTCCATCATGCAGATGTTATAAACATTCTCTTTGCCTGGCAGGGTCCAACCCACGTTTTCCAGACTGCCCGACATATACTTCTGACGGTACAGGTAGTAGGGCACATAGCCCGCCCGGCGCAGGGTCTCATTGCTGAAGTCCAGCATTCTGGCCACCTCCTCACCGGAGGGGATGGCCCCCTTTTCCTCCATGAGCCGGGAGCCTTTTTTCAGGGCGAGGGTGTGCACGGTGATATTCTCCGGGGCCATTTTCAGCACTCCCTCAAGAGAGCGGCAAAAACCATCGAAGCTGTCCCGGGGCAGGCCTGCGATCAGGTCCATGTTGATGCACTCAAATCCAATCTCCCGGGCCAGGGAGTTGGCATCTGCAATGTCCCCGGTAGTGTGCTGCCGGCCGATGGCCTCCAGCACATGGTCCTCCAGCGTCTGGGGATTGATGGAGATGCGCCCGATATTATGCCGCTTGAGCACCTCCAGCTTTTCCCGGGTGATGGTATCCGGCCGCCCGGCCTCCACGGTGCATTCCGTGCAGCGGCTCAAGGGCAGGTGCTGCTCCATGGTTGTGAGCAGAATATCCAGTTGAGGGGCACTCAGGGTAGTGGGGGTGCCGCCCCCCACATAGAGGGAGCGGATATGTTTGCCCGCTTCCTTCAAGCCCCGCCCTGCCTGCTCCACCTCCTGCAAAAGGCCCTCCAGATAAGGGGAAACCAGCTTCAGGCTGCGGCCTACATCGGCGGAAATAAAGGAGCAGTAGGCGCACCGGGTGGGACAGAAAGGGATGCCCACATACAGGGACAGCTCGTCCGTCCGCAGGGAGCGGTCCACGCTCAGGCTGGCGTGGGCACAGTCCATGGCAAGCCTTGCCCGGTCCGGGCTGACAAAGTATTCCTTTTCCAGCAGGGAACGGGCCTCTTTTTCCGTTCCACCCCCGAGGATGGCCTTGGTGGGGATCTTCACCGGACGCACTCCGGTGAGGGCGCCCCAAGGGGGCTGCACGCCCAGCGCCTGTGTCCCCGCCTGATAAAAGGCCAGCTTCAAAATCCGCTGACAGGCCCGGTCCGTCTCCAATCCCCCGATCAGTTGAGCGGAGCGGCAGCGGCGGCGGGCGGTATAAATCTGTCCGTTCAGCACCAGCCGGGCGGCGGCGGTGACCCAAACACCCCCCTTGTGCAGGGACAGGGTCAGATTATCTTCTCCCTCCGCTGCCGGGGTTTCGGGGTATTCCGGCCGCCGGCCTGGAAACAGGGTGAGTAGCATCTGCTCGGCGGCGTACTTGTAATCGTGCCCGATGAAATAGAGTTTCATTCTCTTACGGTTGGCCCATGGCCTCTTTCATATAGTAATTGGTCTGTCGTTCCCGCTCCAGCGTGGAAGCCACATCATGGCCGGGGAGCACGTGGAAATCTCCCTCCAGCAGGGCAAGCCGCTTCAGGGAGGCGAGCATCTGCCCGTAATCGCCCCCCCGCAGGTCGGTGCGTCCGCAGGAGCCGGCAAACAGGGTGTCGCCGGTAAAGAGCACATCCTCCACCTTGAGCACCACACTGCCCAGAGAGTGGCCGGGGGTGTTCATCACCTGGATGGTCAGGTCGCCCAGCTTTAGAGTGTCTCCTTCGTCGTAGAGGAGCAGGTCATCCACCTGACTGGCCAGAGGGAACAGGCGGCCGCCCGCCCCGTGGGAGTCGGCCTGGTGAATATAGATTTCAGCCTGGGGCAGAGCCTCATGCAATTCCGGCACGGCAGTGGTGTGGTCGTAGTGGCCGTGGGTGAGCAGAATATACTTTACCTGCACCCCGTCCTCCTTCACCTGAGCCAGAATGCGTCCGGCCTCGTCGCCGGGATCGATGACGGCGGCCAGCTTACTGGCCTCGTCCTCCAGAATATAACAATTTGTGCCCAGTTCGCCCACAGGCAAAACTTTGATTTTCATAAAAACACCCTTTCTGTCAGGAATGTTCGGTATCATAAATGATCGTGACCGGTCCATCGTTGACGCTGGCCACCTTCATGTCCGCGCCGAACTGACCGTGGGCCACCCGGAATCCCCGTTGGCGGCACTTGTCCATAAAGCGCTCGTACAGAGGAATGGCCAAGTCGGGCTTCGCCGCGCCGGAGAAGCCCGGCCGGCGGCTGGAGGTGTCGGCATACAGGGTAAACTGGCTGACCACCAGCAAACTTCCGCCCACTGTGGCAAGGTCCAGATTCATTTTTCCGTTTTCGTCCTCAAATACCCGCAGGTTGCAGATTTTATCCGCCATCTTCTGCACGGTTTTTTCATTATCATTGGGACCAACCCCCAGCAAAACCAGAAATCCCTGATCAATGGCCCCGTTGATCTGTCCGTCAATCTCCACCGAAGCGGAGGCGACCCTTGTTACGACTGCTTTCATCCACGATACTCCCGTTTGATCCCCTTTGCAAACAGGGGGTCCAGTTCAAATTGAGCAATATCTCCCGACGTACAGCGCACATCGGTCACGTCCAATACGGTCTCCATGGCACCAATGCGACCAATGACCCGGACTTTCTGTCCGTCAATCCGGACAGTCCGCTTGCCGGAGGCTCGCCAACGGCGAAGAACCGCACGGAGACCCTGCTGCCGTTCACGCTCCACACCAAAGCCATTTTGATACCCCACAGGTAGAACGGCAACCCGGGTGGGACGGCGCAAACGCACCATGGTTTCGTTGCCTACGGTATGTCCCTTGGGCAGCCAGTGGATATCGTCAATGGCAGCTTCGCCCCAACCCACCTTCTGCAACCCATCATTTTTGGTGCGGTTGCAGCGGCCCAACAGGGCAGTACCCACA
>JAZSJB010000116.1:0-6927 GCA_045534105.1 Lawsonibacter sp.
AGAAGAGCTGATCGGAGAGAAATTCATCCCCTACCTGCATCTGATGAAGAAGGGCCTGCTGCCCACCATTATGTCCGGCCATGTGGTGCATGAAAAGATCGACCCGGAATATCCCGCCTCCCTGTCCAAAAAGACCATTGACCTGATCCGGGAGCTGGGCTTTGACGGCGTCTGCTTTACGGATTCCTTTGCCATGATGGCCATTCTGCAGAAGTACGGTGAAGATAAGATCCTGGGCATGGCCGTGGCCGCCGGCAACGACATTGTTCTGCCCAACTACCGGCAAACCACCCGGCAGAGCTACGAAACCCTGCTGCAGAATTACCGGGACGGTGCCTTTTCGGAGGAGCGGCTCAACGAGGCCGTTCGCCGGGTACTGGCTGTGCAGGAATACCTGGGGCAGGAGCCGGAGCAGCCGGATCTGCTGACAGAACAGGATCTGGAAACCTATCATCACATTGCCAGAGACTGCATCACCGCCATCACCGATCCCGGTGTGGAGGCCGCGCTGCCCGCGGACAACAAGGACCGCCTGTTCGTCATCATCACCAACGAGATCAACGGCATGAAGGAGATCGCTCAAGAGACCATCGTCCGAGATTGGTATCGTCCCCATGAGATCGAGGAGAAGATCCACGAGGAGTTTCCCGAGGCCGAGACTGTCTTCCTGCCCGAGTTCCCCACCGCTAAGGACAACGAGAAGGCTCTGGTTGCGGCTACCCGCCACAAGGAAGTGGTCTTTATTACCTACTGCAGCGCCCGGCCCTATCAGGGCTCTGACGGCCTGACCCGCCGCGTGGAGAATGTGATCAATGCGCTGATCTTTTCCGGCAAGGTGTCCGCGGTGCTCCACTTTGGGAACCCCAAGGCCATGGTGGAGATCGACCACGTGTCCCGCCGCCTGTTCGGCTACATGATGCCCGACTCTCAGATGCGTGCCATCGAGGTTCTGGCCGGCAAGATGCCCGCCAAGGGCAAGCTGCCTTACAAGGTGGACTTCCGGTAATCCATTCATACAGAACAAGGACCGCCGCCCAATGGGCGGCGGTCCTTGTTCTTGCCTTTGAAAACACCGTGTGCTACAATTAAATGCAGAAAGGGGAGAACGGATGTGAAAGACAGAAAGAAACGTCTGTGGTGGGCAGACCGGCTGAGGCTCACATTTGCCGTTCTGATTTTACTTGCGGCTATGCTTGGGTATACCGGAAGTGTGGTTGGCCTGATTGGGCTGTTTTCGATTCTTCCTGCATTTTTGCTGGTGGAATTTACCATGAACCGCTGTCCCCACTGCGACCGACATTTGGACCGTAACTGGAGCCACTTCTGCCAGCACTGCGGCGAACGTGTCCGGGAGGACAAAACCGATACTTAATTTTCCACACATGAGACTCCGCCTGCGGGACAGCCTAAAACCAAGGAGGCGGTTTTGTGGACGAGCAGGGATTGTGGAGATTGTTTTTTGCCACCGGCTCGCCGCTGGTATGGCTTGCCATCCGGCGGTTGGAGCGGGAATGGGAGGAGGAGCGGGCGCTGCCCGCCTCCATGCGGGACGAAACCGTAGAAATTATATAAAGCGGGCTTTTGCCCGTTACATAGTTAGAGGTGCTTGCCATGCACATGGTCACCCACGCGCTGGTGCTGCGGGAAGTGAATTATAAGGAGTCAGACAAGATATTGACCGTTCTCACCCGTGAGAACGGGAAAATGGTCCTGTCCGCCCGGGGCTGCCGAAAAAAGGGCAGTGCCATCGCCGCGGCAAGCCAGCTTCTGGTCTGGTCGGAGATGACCCTTTATGAATATCAGGGCCGCTGGGCCGTCAAAGAGGCCAACACCGACCGAGAATTTGCCGGGATGCGGGGCGACCTTGAAAAGCTGGCTCTGGGCTGTTACTTTGCGGAGATGGCGGAGCTGCTGGCGGTGGAGGATGTGCCGTCGCCGGAACTGCTGTCCCTGCTGCTCAATAGTCTGCACGCCCTTGATAAGCTGGACAAGCCGCCGACGCTGATCAAGGCTGCCTTTGAGTGGAAGGCCATGTGCCTTGCGGGATATGAGCCCGTGCTGGACGGATGTGCCATCTGCGGGGACGAGCCGGAGCAGCCACTGTTCAATCTGTCGGAAGGCGTGCTCCACTGTCCTGGCTGCCGGGAGGAAGTGGGGGAGGGGATCTCCATGCCGCTGACGCCCGCGGCCCTTGCCGCCATGCGCCATGTGGCTTACGGCGACCCCAAGCGATTGTTCTCGTTCCAACTGGACGAAACATCCCTGAAACAGATGGGGGACACCTGCGAGGCCTATGTGCTTACCCAACTGGAGCGGGGCTTCGGTACACTGGATTTTTACAAGCAGATGAATATTAGGGTATAAGAAAATCCTCGCAGAGTTCGCGCCCGCAGGCGCGAATAAATTCAATTTGTTTTCTTCGGCCACATGCGCGTCGGAGAAAACACTTCTCGGACTGCAAACGTGCGAATTGGACACTGTAGCGGCCAATGAGTGCGCTGCAGCAGACCTGCAGCAGACCGCAGCCTTTTCGCAAAAGTAATAAATCACTTTTGCGATATTAAAAAGCCCGTGTCAAAGACACGGGCTTTTGTCAACTGATTTCGATGGCATCCACAGGGCAGCTTTCGGCGGCTTCTTGTGCCTGACCCTCGTATTCCGGGGCAATCTCGTCCCGGGCGGTGGCCACACCCTCCTCTGTCATGGTGAACACGGCAGGGCAGATGTTGGGACACAGGCCGCAGCCGATGCAGTTGGAATTGACATGAGCTTCCATACATTGCTCTCCTTTTTGCGTTGTTGGCAACAGTATGTCCGGATGGGAGGAAGACATACAGGGAAAACCTTGAAATTTCAAAAGAAAATGAAATTCGTGCTTGACGGGAAGAGCGGGCCGTGCTATAATTCCAAATTGCGGTGATGGGGTTATTGTGCCCAAAACCGCCCGGAAAGACCGGAAAATCCAAGCCGTTGAGAGGTGCGCCATGGCCGCTGAGCTAATGACCTCGCCCAAGGTAGTCGGGGCCAAACAAGTCCGCCGCGCACTGGAAAAGGGCAGTGCTGCCCGGCTCTATATCGCTCAGGATGCCGACCCCGCTTTGCTCCAGCCTCTGGTGCAGAAAGCGGTCAACGCGGGCGTGCGTGTGGAGCAGATCCCTTCCATGAAGCAGCTGGGCGAGGCCTGCGGAATTGCCGTAGGCGCAGCCGTAGCCGCTCTGCTCAAGTAACCGGCGGCAAATTTATTCGGTTTTAGCAGAATAAGCCAAGGCTTATTTTGTTAAAATAATATCTGACCCATCAAAGAAGAAAGGAGGAAAATCGAATGCCTACGTTCAATCAGCTGGTTCGCAAGGGCCGCGCTCAGTTGACCGACAAGTCCACTGCTCCCGCCCTGCAGAAAGGCCTGAACACCCTGAAGAACAAGTCCACCGACCTGCCTTCTCCCCAGAAGAGAGGTGTGTGCACTGCCGTTCGTACCGCCACCCCCAAGAAGCCTAACTCCGCTCTGCGTAAGATCGCCCGTGTGAAGCTTACCAACGGCCAGGAAGTTACCGCTTACATCCCCGGTGTCGGCCACAACCTGCAGGAGCACTCCGTGGTCATGATCCGCGGCGGTCGTGTTAAGGACCTTCCCGGTGTGCGTTACCACATCATCCGCGGCACTCTGGATACCCAGGGCGTCAACGGCCGTATGCAGGCCCGTTCCAAGTACGGTGCCAAGCGTCCCAAGGCCGGCAAGAAGTAATCTGTAAAGATCACTTCGGACAAAAGTCCAACCTGAATTGCATTGTGCGTTTGCGCAAGGCAACCGCCTTGCCGAGCGTTTACCTATATAATAGGCAGACCTCGGACAGGCATTACACATCATGCCCTGCATGATGAGTACCTATGATTTCTAATATTTTAAGAAGGAGGGAAGCAACATGCCCAGAAGAGGTAATGTCCCCAAGCGGGAGGTTCTGCCTGATCCGCTTTACAACTCTGTGCTGGTCACCAAGCTGACCAACAGCATTATGCTGGATGGCAAGAAGGGTGTTGCTCAGAAGGTCGTCTACGGCGCTTTTGAGATCATCCAGGAGAAGACCGGCAAGGACCCCATGGAGGTCTTTACTGCCGCCATGGAGAACATCATGCCCTCCCTGGAGACCAAGTCCCGCCGCGTGGGCGGTTCTACCTATCAGGTCCCCATGGAGGTTCGTCCTGAGCGCCGTCAGACTCTGGGTCTGCGCTGGCTGACCACTTATTCCCGTGGCCGCAGCGAGAAGACCATGAAGGAGCGTCTGGCCGGTGAGGTCATGGACGCCGCCAACAACGTCGGTAACGCCGTCAAGAAGCGTGAGGACGTGCACAAGATGGCCGAGGCCAACAAGGCATTCGCCCACTATCGCTGGTAATACGGAGGAAGTATCATGGCTCGTAAAGTTACTCTGCAGAATACCAGAAACATCGGCATCATGGCTCACATCGATGCCGGTAAGACCACCACTACCGAGCGTATCCTGTACTACACCGGTGTCAATTACAAGATCGGTGACACCCATGACGGCACTGCCACCATGGACTGGATGGCTCAGGAGCAGGAGCGCGGCATCACCATCACCTCCGCCGCCACCACCTGCTATTGGACGGGTACCAAGGGTCAGTTCCCCCAGACCCGTCTGAACATCATCGACACCCCGGGTCACGTGGACTTCACCGTTGAGGTGGAGCGCTCCCTGCGCGTGCTGGACGGTTCCGTTACCGTTATGTGCGCCAAGGGCGGTGTGGAGCCCCAGTCTGAGACTGTGTGGCGTCAGGCCGACAACTACAAGGTCCCCCGCATGATCTACGTCAACAAGATGGACATCATGGGTGCTGACTTCTTCAACGTGCTGAACATGATCCATGACCGTCTGAAGTGTAATGCTGTGCCCATTCAGCTGCCCGTCGGTGCCGAAGATTCCTTCAAGGGTATCATCGACCTGGTTGAGATGAAGGCTGACATCTACTATGACGAGATGGGTACTGACAGACGCGAGGAAGAGATTCCCGCCGATATGCAGGACCTGGCCGAGGAGTACCGCGAGAAGCTGATGGATGCCGTTTCCATGTTCGACGAGGAGATCATGGAGATGTATCTGGAAGGCGAAGAGGTGCCCACCGACCGTATCCGCGCTGCCATCCGTCAGGCTACCATTGCCAACGAGATGGGTCCCGTTGTCTGCGGTACTTCCTACCGCAACAAGGGCGTGCAGAAGTTGCTGGATGCCATCGTGGACTATATGCCCTCCCCCCTGGATATTCCCGCTATCGAGGGTGTCAACCCCGATACCGAGGAGACCGACGTGCGTGAGGCTGACGACAACGCCCCCTTCTCCGGTCTGGCCTTTAAGATCGCCACCGACCCCTTCGTGGGCCGACTGTCCTTTGTGCGTGTGTACTCCGGCGTGCTGAATGCCGGTACCACCGTGCTCAACTCCACCAAGAAGCAGAAGGAACGCATTGGCCGCATCCTGCAGATGCACGCCAACCACCGCGAGGATATCGAGTGCTGCTACGCCGGCGATATTTGCGCCGTTGTGGGTCTGAAGAACTCCACCACCGGTGACACCCTCTGCGACGAGAAGGCTCCCATTATCCTGGAGTCCATGGAGTTCCCCGAGCCCGTTATCCGCGTCGCCATCGAGCCCAAGACCAAGGCCGGTCAGGAGAAGATGGGCATTGCGCTGATGAAGCTGGCTGAGGAGGACCCCACCTTCAAGACCTACACCGACGAGGAGACCGGTCAGACCATCATCGCCGGTATGGGCGAGCTCCATCTGGAGATCATTGTCGACCGTCTGCTGCGTGAGTTCAAGGTGGAGGCCAACGTTGGCGCTCCCCAGGTCGCTTACAAGGAGACCATCAAGAAGTCCGTTGAGCAGGATACCAAGTATGCCCGTCAGTCCGGCGGTAAGGGCCAGTACGGCCACTGCCGCATCACCGTTGAGCCCAACGAGCCCGGCAAGGGTTACGAGTTTGTCAACGCCATCACCGGCGGTGTCATTCCCAAGGAGTATATCCCCGCCATCGATCAGGGTATTCAGGGTGTCATGCAGGCCGGCGTTCTGGCCGGCTATCCTGTGGTCGACGTCAAGGTCCACTTGACCTTCGGCTCCTACCACGAGGTCGACTCCTCTGAAATGGCCTTTAAGATTGCCGGTTCCATGGCCTTCAAGGAGGCCTGCCGCAAGGCCGGTGCCTGCCTGCTGGAGCCCATGATGAAGGTGTCCGTCATCGTCCCCGACGATTATCTGGGCAACGTCATCGGTGACCTGAACAGCCGCCGCGGTCAGATCCAGGGTCAGGAGAGCCGTCCCGGCGCCACCCAGATTGACGCGCTGGTGCCTCTGGCCAACATGTTTGGCTACGCTACCGACCTGCGTTCCAGCACTCAGGGTCGCGGCCAGTACTCTATGGAGCCCCACAGCTATGTGGAGATTCCCAAGAGCATCGCCGACAAGATCATTGCCGAGCGCGGCCGCAGCGAGAACTGATCACTGCTTAACTGCATGAAATAATGGTTGCTTTTTTCCAGTGGATAGGATAAAATACTATCACTGGACAAAAAGCGCCCCAAAACACACAAATCATTGATTTGAAAATAAGGAGGAAATTCCAATGGCTAAGGCAAAATTCGAGCGTAATAAGCCCCATGTTAACATCGGCACCATCGGTCACGTCGACCACGGCAAGACCACTCTGACCGCTGCTATCACCAAGTACCTGGCTATGCAGGGCAAGGCTGAGATGCAGGACTACTCCGCCATCGACAAGGCTCCCGAGGAGCGCGAGCGCGGCATCACCATCAACACCGCTCACGTCGAGTACGAGACCGACGCCCGTCACTATGCCCACGTTGACTGCCCGGGCCACGCCGACTATATCAAGAACATGATCACCGGCGCT
>JAZSJB010000041.1:0-34521 GCA_045534105.1 Lawsonibacter sp.
CTTAAATACATACGTTGAATACTTTAACAACAGGCGTTCTGCCGCCGCCTTGGGCTACAAAAGCCCAGTTCAGTACAAGACCGAACTGGGCTTCTGTTAGATGTGCTTTTTTCTGTGTCTACTTTTCCTTGACAGATGCAACCGTTGAAACGGTCCCGCGCTTTTTGTCATTGTCAGCACACATCTGCCTCTGCCTTCAGCAGCCTGAGTACGCAGCGTGTCCAGTACCGGAGTGCTGCCGCGATCATGAGCGCTGTCTCCTTTCTGGTGGCATATGACTCAGGCCGGCTGCCGTCCGTGATCCCGGCATTGACCGCCCATTCGAAGTCAGCATGTACGTCTCCTGCCGCCGCTTCCCGCCGCTTCAGCCAGCCCTCCATCATTTCATCAAACTGCTTCTGTTCCATTTTCTTCTCTCCTTTTACGGTATATCTTTTTGATGCTTTTTTACTCATCCTCTTGATAGAGGTCTTCCAGCGGAAGCTCAAGCACGCAGGCCAGGCGAAGCATGATCTCCAGGGACGGCTTGACTTCACTGGCCTCGATCCGCTGCAGGTAGCTTTTGGAAATACTTGCTTTTTTCGCTAATTGTCTCAGACTCAAACCCTTCACATAACGAGCCTCTCCCACAAGATACTTCACCGTCTCTCCTCCTTCCATATCTATTCTTTGACTGTACAGGCATCCCGATAAAATATATCATGCAGATTGTACCTTTTTGGCGGTACACCGTCCACCTTTTTTCGGCAAAAAGTATGTAATTTCACGATTTTTACCTGAAAATAGACTGTTTTAAAACATATTTCATCGCACTTTTCACGCTGTCATAATATGATTCGACTTTTTTGTCATCACCACCCTTCGGACAATGATTTTTGATACCCAAGAGCCTTTGCTACAAACTTTCCTGTCTCTTAGACAGGATATACAAATTCCCACTATTTTCCCCTCAAATTTTGTGCGGCTATCTTTCTATTGCCCCTTGTTTTTGTTAAAAATATAACTATAATATTTTGTATGCTTGTTAAAAATATAACCATGTTTTCGCGAGTCCCAACCCAAGCCACAGGTTATATTTTCCCAAAGGAAAGGAGTCTCTTTATGAACAGAAAAGTAACTATTATCGGTGCCGGAAATGTAGGTGCCACCATCGCCTACACCTTGTCTCTGGAAGACATTGTGTCTGACATCGTTCTCATCGATATCAACAAGGAAAAGGCCGAGGGCGAGGTCATGGACATCGTTCAGGGCGCCAGCTTCCGTGAGCCTATCTCCGTCATCGCCGGTGACTACCCCGATGCCGCCGATTCCGATATCGTGATCATCACCTCCGGCATTGGGCGCAAACCCGGCCAGAGCCGCATCGATCTGGCCCAGACCAACGTAAACATTCTCAAGGATATCACTCCCAAAATCGTATCCGTGGCCCCCAACGCCCTGTACGTCATCGTCAGTAACCCCGTGGACATCATGACCTATATGTTTACCAAGATCTCCGGTCTGCCTGAGCGCCAGATCATCGGATCGGGCACCATTCTGGACACCTCCCGCCTGCGCTTCGACCTGGCAGACCACCTGAAGATCGCCCAGCAGAATATCCACGCCTATGTCTTTGGCGAACACGGGGACACCTCCTTTATCCCCTGGTCCTGCGCTGATGTCTCCGGCTGTAACCTGCAGAATTTCGAAGAACTGATGATTGAGCGCGGTGTTGTCAATACTCCCTTTAATCCGGAAGAGACCCTGCGCTATGTGCAGAAGTCCGGTGGCGAGATCATCGCCAAGAAGGGGGCCACCTTCTACGCCGTCTCCGCTTCGGTGAAAAAGATCTGCTCCCTGCTTGTATCCGCCTACGACAGCGTGGCCACCGTGTCCTCCATGATGCACGGCGAGTACGGCATCGATGACGTGTGCATCAGCACCCTGACCATTCTCGGTCCCGATGGTGTGAAGGGCAAGCTGCCGGTAGATCTGACCGACGAGGAGATCCAAAAGCTGCAGGCCAGCGCCAATGCCCTCAAGGACGTTATCAAGAGCCTGAACATTTAAGATATAAGGAAGGGATCAGCCATGAAATACAGCTATTATCCCGGATGCACCCTGCGCAACAAAGCGAAGGAACTTGACCTCTGGGCAAGAGAGTGTGCCAACGCTCTGGGCTTTGAACTGGAAGAGATCCAGGATTGGCAGTGCTGCGGCGGGGTCTATCCTCTTGGCAGCGACGAGATCGCCAGCAAACTGCCCAGCGTCCGTGCCCTGAACGACGCAAAGGAGCACGGTCAGGATCTGGTTGCCGTGTGCTCGGCCTGCTATCATGTGCTCAAGCGGGTCAACAACGATATGGCCAACGTGTCCGATATCCGGACCCGCGCCAACAACTATATGTGGCTGGACGCCCCTTACGCAGGCGAGACAAAGGTCCTGCATTATCTGGAAGTCCTGCGGGATGTGGTGGGCTTTGACGAGCTAAAAAAGAAGGTGGTCAAGCCCCTGACCGGCCGCAAGATTGGCACCTACTACGGCTGCCTGCTGCTGCGCCCCAGCGATGTGCTTTCCTTTGACGACCCGGAGAACCCCTCCATTCTGGAGGACTTTATCCGCGCTTTGGGCGCAGAGCCGGTGATTTACCCCTACCGCAACGAGTGTTGCGGTGGCTACATATCCCTCAAGGAGCCAGAACTGGCCAACAGCCTGTGCGACCGTATCACGGACAGTGCGGCGGGCTTCCAGGCGGAATGTCTGGTCACCGCCTGCCCTCTGTGCAAGTATAATCTGGCCAAGAGCGGCAATCTGCCGGTGGTCTACTTCACCGAGCTGCTGGCCGAGGCCCTTGGCATTAAGGAGGAGGACAAATGAGCAAACAGTCTGAGCTGATCGCTGAGATCAGCGGCGTCAACCCCCTCAAGTGCATGAAGTGCGGCAAGTGCTCCGCCTCCTGCCCCTCCTTCAACGAGATGGACATCAAGCCCCACCAGTTCGTGTCCTATATTCAGCGGGATGACATTGAGGCGCTCACCGCCTCCAAATCCCTTTACAAATGCCTGAGCTGCTTTGCCTGCGTGGAGCGCTGCCCCCGGGGTGTCAAACCCGGCAAGCTCATCGACGCGTCCCGGCAGCTTGTACTGCGTCAGCGGGGACAGGCCTACCTCTCCCCCGACGAGGTGCCTGCTCTGCTGGATGAAGAAACGCCTCAGCAGCTGCTGATGAGTGCATTCAGAAAGTACCGGAGGTGAGCATTTTGCAGAAAATCGGTGTTTTTTTCTGCCACTGCGGAAGCAATATTGCCGCAACGGTAGATGTAGCAAAAGTGGCGGAAATGGCTCTGAAAGAGCCGGGCGTCTGCCACGCAGAAGATTACCCCTATATGTGCTCCGAGGCGGGCCAGTCCCGCATCGCCGCCGCCATCGCGGAAAAGGGGCTGACCGGCATCGTGGTGTGCTCCTGCTCTCCCCGTATGCACGAGGCCACCTTCCGCAAAGCTGCCGAGCGCTGCGGCCTGAACCCCTACATGGTGGAGATCGCCAACCTGCGCGAGCACTGCTCCTGGATCCACAAAGACATGACCGAGGCCACAGAAAAGGCCGTCATCCTTATGCGGGCCGCGGTGGCTAAGGTGCATCTGAACACCCCCCTGCAGGCGGGTGAGAGTGCCGTGACCAAGCGTGCTCTGGTCATCGGCGGCGGCATCGCAGGCATCCAGACCGCCATCGACATCGCCGACGCAGGCTACAAGGTTGATATTGTAGAGAAAACCCCCTCCATCGGCGGCAGAATGTCTCAGTTGGACAAGACCTTCCCCACCCTGGACTGCTCTGCCTGCATCCTGACCCCCAAGATGGTGGAGGCCGCCGCCCACGAGAACATCACCATCCATACATACAGCGAAGTGGAGAAAATCTCCGGCTTCGTGGGCAACTTTACCGTGGACATCCGCAAAAAAGCCCGCATGGTGGATATGACCAAATGCACCGGCTGCGGTGTGTGTCAGGAGAAGTGCCCCTCCCGTAAGACTCCAAACGAGTTCAACCGTGGTTTGAACACCCGCTCCGCCATTTACACACCCTTCGCTCAGGCCATTCCCAACGTTCCTGTCATTGACACGGAAAGCTGCATCAAGTTCAAAACCGGCAAGTGCGGTGTGTGCGCCGCTGTGTGTCAGGCGGGCGCCATCGACTACAAGCAGCAGGACGAGATCATTACCGAGACCTACGGTGCCATCGTGGTGGCCACCGGATTCGACACCATCAAGCTGGACAAATACGGTGAGTATGCCTACGGCCAGAGCAAGGATGTCATCACCTCTCTTGAATTGGAGCGCATCATGAACGCCGCCGGCCCCACCAAGGGCCATCTGGAGCGTCTGTCCGACGGCAAGGCCCCCAAGGAGATCGTGTTCATCCAGTGCGTGGGCAGCCGCTGCTCCGACGAGCGTGGCAAGTCCTACTGCTCTAAAATCTGCTGCATGTACACCGCCAAACACGCCATGCTCATCCGGGACAAATATCCCGATGTGAACGTGACCGTGTTCTACATCGACGTGCGTACCCCCGGCAAGAACTTTGACGAGTTCTACCGCCGCGCAGTGGAGGACTACGGCGTGAATTACATCAAGGGGCAGGTGGGCAAGGTTGCTCCCCAGCCCGACGGCTCTCTGCTGGTGCAGGGTGTGGACCTGCTGGACAACAAGCAGATCCTGAAAAAGGCGGACATGGTGGTGCTGGCCACCGCCATCGAGCCCAACCCCGATGTGCGCAAGATCGCCACCATGCTCACCGCCAGCATTGACACCAACAACTTCCTCACCGAGGCCCATCCCAAGCTGCGCCCGGTGGAGTCCCCCACGGCGGGTGTGTTCCTGTCCGGTGTGTGCCAGGGTCCCAAGGACATTCCTGAGACGGTTGCCCAGGCAGGCGCAGCCGCTGTAAAGGTAATTGGCCTGCTGGCTAAAGACAAGCTGGAAACCAATCCCTGCACCGCTCAGGCGGACGAGCTGATGTGTAACGGCTGCTCCACCTGCGCCAATGTGTGCCCCTACGGCGCCATCACCTACGAGATGCGGCTGGTCAACGACCACGGCATCCGCGAGGAGCGCCGGGTGGCCAGCGTCAACAGTGCCCTCTGCCAGGGCTGTGGCGCCTGTACTGTGGCCTGCCCCAGCGGTGCCATGGACCTGCAGGGCTTCTCCAACAGACAGATCATTGCGGAGGTGGATGCTATATGCCGGTAAATCAGAATAACGAAGAGTTCCGCCCCGTGATCGTGGCCTTCTGCTGCAACTGGTGCAGCTACGCGGGTGCCGACCTGGCCGGCTCCAGCCGACTGAGCTACCCTGCGGATGTGAAAATCATCCGCGTCCCCTGCTCCTGCCGTGTCAATCCCATGTTCATCCTGCGCGCCTTTGAAAAGGGCGCGGACGGCGTGATCCTGTGCGGCTGCCACCCCGGCGACTGCCACTACTCCACCGGCAACTACTACGCCCGGCGGCGAATGACCCTCCTGTTCTCCATGCTGGACTTCATCGGCGTGGAAAACGGCCGCACCCGCGTAGAGTGGGTGTCCGCCGCCGAGGGCGTGAAGTTCTCCGAAACCATGAACAGCTTCGTGGAAAAAATCCGCTCTCTGGGCAAAAACGTGCGATTGGGGGATCTGAGATGCAAGAACTGATCACTCGAGCCAAGGTCCTGCTGGAAAGCGGCGAAGTTCAGCGCGTGCTGGGCTGGAAGCAGGGCGAACATATCTACGACCCGGAACCCGCTTTCTTTAACACCGCAGATGAGCTGAAAGATTTTGTCTACAACGGCTTTTGCGGTGCCAACCTGAGCAAGTACATGATCGAGGCGGCCCAGCTGGAGGGCAAGACCCTCGTCTTCCTCAAGCCCTGCGACAGCTACAGCTTTGTCCAGCTGATGAAGGAGCACCGGGTGGACTGTGAAAAAGCCTACATCATCGGCGTGGGCTGCAAAGGCAAGCTGTCCGTCTCCAAACTTGGTACAGACGGCATTCTGGATGTTCACGGTGCCGGTTATCCTAACGCGCAGGAGTTCCTCACCATTGACTCTCTCTACGGCGAGCGTACCGTTGCCTACAAGGACGCCATGCTGGAGCGCTGCCACGTGTGCAAGGGCAAGGCCCACATGGTCTGCGACGAGCAGATTGGCCAATCCGCCGACACCGCCGATGCTGACCGTTTCGCTCAGGTAGCCGCCATCGAGGCCATGAGCCCGGAGGAAAAGTTTGCCTTCTTCCAGAGTGAACTGTCCAAGTGCATCCGCTGCAATGCCTGCCGGAACGTTTGTCCCGCCTGCTCCTGCCGCAAGTGTGTGTTCGACTCCACCAAGTTTGACTCCACCCAGAAGGCCAACACCACCTCCTTCGAGGAAAAGATGTTCCACATCATCCGTGCCTTCCACGTGGCGGGCCGATGCACCGACTGCGGTGAGTGCAGCCGGGTCTGTCCTCAGGGCATCCCCCTGCACCTGTTTAACCGCAAGTTCATCAAGGACATTAACAGCCTGTACGGCGAGTATCAGGCCGGCGAAGACGTGGAGGCCAAGGCTCCCCTCACCAGCTTCACTCAGGAGGACGCCGAGCCCTCCATCGTGGCGGAAGGAGGGCTGACCCATGCTTAAAATCAAACTGACCGACCTGCCCGCCCTGTATCAGCGCATCGCCCAGACGCAGGACCTGTTCCTGCCTGTGCGCAGCGCGGGTCAGACCGATTATTCCCTGTGGCAGAAGGATGCCCAGGTAGATCTGGACACTCTGAAAACCGTCAAGTCCCCCAAAGACGTGTTCTTCCCCCAGAGTGAAACGCTCTACTCCTGCCACCGGGAGGACGGTAAGCTGTCCGTCACCCCCGAGGAATTGTGCGATAAGCCCTTGGTGGTCTTTGGCATGAAGGGCTGCGATGTGCGAGGTGTGGCCGTGCTGGACAAGGTATTTCTGTCCGACCCCGTGGATACTTACTATGCCGCCCGCCGCGCCCACGGCACCATCGTAGCGCTGGCCTGCGGTCGACCCGACACCTCCTGCTTCTGCACCGCCTTTGGCGTTGATCCCGCCGCTCCCGAGGGCGACGTGGTCACCTGGATGGTGGGGGACTGGCTTTACTGGGAGTCAAAGACCGACAATGGCACCTCCTTGACAGACGCTCTCCACGACCTATTTGAACCCGCTGATGAGCTTGCAGTGGAACAGGCAAAGTCCGCCATCCGCACCATCGTGGAGAAGCTGCCCTACGCTGACCTGTCTTTGGAGGGCTGGGGCGCCGAGGCTGCCGACACCCGTTTTGATTCCCCCATCTGGGAACAACTGTACAAGCCCTGTCTGGCCTGCGGCACCTGCACCTTTGTGTGCCCCACCTGCCAGTGCTACGACATCCGTGACTACAACACCGGTGACGGTGTGCAGCGCTTCCGCTGCTGGGACAGCTGCATGTATCCCGACTTCCCCCTGATGGCCCCCGGCAACAACCGCACCAGGCAGATGCAGCGTTTCCGTCAGCGCTTTATGCACAAGCTGGCCTACTTCCCCGCCAACAATGACGGTATGTTCTCCTGCGTGGGCTGCGGCCGCTGTGTGGATAAGTGCCCCAGCCATCTGAACATCGTTAAGGTCATTAAGGCCTTTGGAAAGGAGGGTTAAGCGTGTCCGAGCCAATGCACGAATGTAAATACAACCCCGGCTTTATGCGGGACACCCTGATCCCTCAGGTGGGCATCATTACCGACATCCGCACCGAGACCCCGGATGTCAAAACCTTCCGGGTCAACGCCCCCGGTGGCGGCAAGCTGTTTGAACACCTGCCCGGCCAGTGCGCCATGGTGTGCGCCCCCGGTGTGGGCGAGGCCATGTTCTCCATCACCTCTTCCCCCACCAATAAGGAGTATCAGGAGTTTTCCATCAAGCGCTGCGGCCAGCTTACCGAGCATCTGCACTCCCTGCAGGTGGGCGATGAGATCATGGTCCGCGGCCCCTACGGCAATAACTTCCCTGTGGAGACCGAACTCACGGGCCAGAATCTGCTGTTCATCGCAGGCGGTATCGCCCTTGCTCCCCTGCGCTCCGTCATCAACTATGTGCTGGACAACCGGGATAATTACGGCACCATCGACATCCTCTACGGCTCCCGCTCCGCGGACGATCTGGTCCAGCGCAAGGAGATCGAGGAGGTCTGGTCCAAGGTCCCCGGCGTGAATATCTATCTGACCATTGACCGGGAGCAGGAAGGCTGGGACGGCCATGTAGGTTTTGTCCCCAACTACCTGAAAGAGATCGGCTTTACCACCGACAAGACCGCCATCCTGTGCGGCCCCCCCATCATGATCAAATTCTGCCTGCAGGCACTGCAGGAGATGGGCTTTTCCAAGGAGCAGGTCTATACCACTCTGGAGCTGCGCATGAAGTGCGGCGTGGGCAAGTGCGGCCGGTGCAACATCGGCACCAAATACGTTTGCAAGGACGGCCCCGTGTTCCGCTTCGATCAGGTGGACGAACTGCCCAACGAATACTAAGGAGGTAACGCCAACATGGAAAACATGGTAAATGTCTATTTTTTCGGCAAGAAATATTCCGTTCCCGGTGATTTGACCATCATGACGGCCATGGAGTATGCCGGTTATACCCTCAAGCGCGGCTGCGGCTGCCGCCACGGCTTCTGCGGTGCCTGCGCCACCATCTACCGCATCAAGGGTCAGAACGAGTTGAAGACCTGTCTGGCCTGTCAGACTCAGGTGCAGGAGGGGATGTATGTGGCCTCCATCCCCTTCTTCCCCACCGATAAGCGCACCTACGACATCAACGAAATCAAGGCCGACCAGCGAGTGATGATGGAGCTTTATCCCGAGTTGTATGCCTGTATCGGCTGCAATGCCTGCACCAAGGCCTGCACCCAGGGTCTGAATGTTATGCAATACATTGCATACGCCCAGCGTGGCGAGCTGGAGAAGTGCGCCGAGGAGTCCTTCGACTGCGTGGGCTGCGGCTGCTGCTCCGTGCGCTGCCCCGCCGGCATCTCCCATCCCATGGTGGGTCTACTGGCCCGCCGCCTGACCGGAAAGTACATCGCTCCCAAGACCGAGCATCTGGAAAAGCGCGTGGAGGAGATCAACTCCGGTGCCTATGACGAGCTCATCGAGGCCGTCATGCAGAAACCCATCACCGAGATGCAGGAACTCTACAACCACCGGGACATCGAAAAGTAAGGAGGGGAATCCATGTTTACACCGGATATGCTTGAATCCATCAAGAAGGTGGAGGCCACCCGTGCCGCGCGCATGGGCGTGGAGCCCCGCCGTATGACCGCAGAGGAAAAGAGCGAGCTGCTCAAAGCCTATCATCCCGACTACCGGGCCGAGGGCTTCAAAGAAATCAAGATCGGCCCCAACAAGGGTCAGAAGGCCCCCGTGGAGCTGACCGACCTGCTCCACTCCAACAGCCGCCTGCTAGGTACAGACATCGATCTTTCCAAAATCGACTATGATGTGGACGTGCTGGTCATCGGCGGCGGCGGTGCAGGTTCTTCCGCCGCCATCGAAGCCCACGAGGCCGGCGCCAATGTGATGATGGTCACCAAGCTTCGCATCGGTGACGCCAACACTATGATGGCCGAGGGCGGCATTCAGGCCGCCGACAAGCCTAACGACTCCCCCGTCCAGCACTATCTGGATGCTTTCGGCGGCGGTCACTTCGCCGCCCGTCCGGAGCTGCTGCGCCGCCTTGTCATGGAAGCTCCCGACGCCATCCAGTGGCTGAACGAGCTGGGTGTCATGTTTGACAAAGATGCCGAGGGCAACATGGTCACCACCCACGGCGGCGGCACCTCCCGCAAGCGCATGCACGCCTGTAAGGACTACTCCGGCGCGGAGATCATGCGCACCCTGCGCGACGAGGTCATCAACCGTGGCATCCCCGTGGTGGAATTCACCTCTGCCGTGGAACTGCTCAAGGACGAAAAGGGCCAGGTGGCCGGCGCGGTTCTGCTGAATATGGAGACTGACGATTACTCCATCGCCCGGGCCAAAACCGTCATCATCGCTACCGGCGGTGCGGGCCGTCTGCACTATCAGAACTTCCCCACCTCCAACCACTACGGCGCCACCGCCGACGGCCTCATTCTGGGCTATCGCGCAGGTGCTCCCCTGCTGTATCAGGACACCATCCAGAACCATCCCACCGGCGAAGCCTATCCCTCTCAGCTGTTTGGCGCGCGGGTGTCCGAGAAGGTGCGCTCTCTGGGTGCCATGCTGGTCAACTGCGAGGGCGAGGCCTTTATGCACCCGCTGGAGACCCGTGACGTGTCCGCCGCCTCCATCATCCGTGAGTGCACTACCCGCAACAAGGGCGTGACCACCCCCCTGGGCAGCGGCGTGTGGCTGGACACCCCCATGATCGAACTGATCGGCGGCGAGGGTACCATCGAGCGCCGCATCCCCGCCATGCTGCGCATGTACCTGAACTACGGCATTGATATGCGCAAGCAGCCCATTCTGGTCTTCCCCACCCTGCACTATCAGAACGGTGGTCTGGAGATTGGGGGCGAGGGCTTTACCAAGGCCATTCCCAACCTGCTGGTGGCCGGTGAGGCCGTTGGCGGCATCCACGGCCGTAACCGCCTCATGGGCAACAGTCTGCTGGACATCATCGTCTTTGGCCGCAACGCCGGTAAAGCCGCTGCTGCCAAGGCAAAAGAGGTCGCTCTGGGTACGCCTGGCTTGAAGCACGTGGACGACTATGCTAAAATGCTGACAGAGGCCGGTGTAACACAGGAGGGTGTCTCCCCCCTGTTGCTGCCCCAGTACGCCCGGCACGAGCGCTAAGGAGGTCTGAAATCATGCGTGAGATCAACGTCAGTCTGCTCACCGACGTGGTGGAACGGCTTTGTATCGAGGCCAACACCCACCTGCCCGGCGACGTAAAGTGCGCCATCGAGACCTGCCGTGCCTGCGAGGACGGCCAGATCGCTCAGGGTGTGCTGGACAACATTATTGAAAATTACAATATCGCTGACGCGGAGAACGTCCCCATCTGTCAGGACACCGGCATGGCCTGCGTGTTTCTGGAGATTGGTCAGGATGTGCACTTCGTGGGCGGTGACCTGCGCGAAGCGGTGGACGAGGGCGTGCGCCGTGGCTATACCAACGGCTATCTGCGCAAGTCCGTGGTGGCCGATCCCGTCCGCCGCGGCAACACTGGGGACAACACCCCCGCCATGCTCTACACCGAGATCGTCCCCGGCGATCAGGTAAAGATCACTCTGGGTCCCAAGGGCTTTGGCAGTGAGAACATGAGTGCCATCCGTATGTTCAAGCCCTCCGCCGGTCTGCAGGGCATCAAGGATTTCATCATCGAAACCGTGGAGGCCGCCGGCCCCAACCCCTGGCCCCCCATCGTCATCGGCGTGGGTATCGGCGGCACCTTTGACAAGGCCGCCCTGTTGGCCAAAAAGGCCATCATGCGCCCGCTGGACACCCGCCATCCCGATCCCTTCTACGCCGATCTGGAGAAGGAAATGCTGGACAAGGTCAACCAGCTTGGCATCGGCCCTCAGGGCTTTGGCGGCCGTACCACTGCCATCGGTCTGAATATCGAGACCCTGCCCACCCACATCGCCGGCATGCCCTGCGCCATTAA
The DNA here is from genome assembly GCA_045534105.1 of Lawsonibacter sp. Classification (GTDB taxonomy): domain Bacteria; phylum Bacillota; class Clostridia; order Oscillospirales; family Oscillospiraceae; genus Lawsonibacter. The sequence goes on from JAZSJB010000041.1 coordinate 11,632, forward strand.
CATCAACTGCCATGTGACCCGGCATAAGACGGAGGTGCTGTAATGGAAAAGCATATCACTCTGCCTCTGACGGAGGAGCTGGCTCGCACCCTGAAGGCGGGCGACACCGTCTACCTGACAGGCACCATCTACACCTCCCGCGACGCGGGCCACAAGCGTATGTGCGAGAGCCTCGCCAAGGGCGAACCCCTGCCCTTTGATCCCAAGGATGCCACCATCTACTATGTTGGCCCCACCCCCGCCAAGCCCGGACAGGTCATCGGTTCCGCCGGTCCCACCACCAGCGGACGTATGGACGCTTATGCCCCCACTCTGATGAGCGTAGGCGCCCGGGGTATGATTGGCAAAGGCGCACGCCTGCCCGAAGTGGTGGACGCCATGAAGCAGTATTCCGGTGTGTACTTCGGTGCCATTGGCGGCGCAGGTGCTCTTTTGGCCAAGTGCATCAAGAGCGCAAAAATGATTGCCTACGAGGATCTGGGCGCGGAGGCCCTGCGGGAGCTGTACGTGGAGGAAATGCCTCTGTTCGTCATTATTGATTGTGAAGGCAATAACCTTTACGAATCTGGCCGTGCGGCCTATTTGAATCAGTCCCGGGACTGAAAGTCCCTTACCTCTCCATAGAAACAGTACGGGCGTGTATGCAAAGCATACACGCCCGTACTGTTTTCCGCTATAAAGCAAAAAGTCCTGTAACCAATGGTTACAGGACTTTTGGTCCGAGTGCTGAGATTCGAACTCAGGGCCTCTTGAACCCCATTGATTGCCGCGATGCGGCAATTTGGGAACACCTCAAACCAGTTGAAATTCCACGGATTCGCGTGCTTTTCGTTTTGATTTTTCCCGCAGATCATGTCTCTCTTGGCTGGCTGACCTTTACGGTGTAATACCGCCTTTATCGAAACACCGTCTGGTATGAGAAGACCTTTCCCAAAGAATACCCCGGCGCGATGTCCAGCTCCAGCAGCATGGCAAGCGCCCCATACGGTCTCCTCCCTTTTTGTCATAAAGAACCGGTGTCCGATGGGACACTGCGTGGTCACGACCGTTTTTGTTATCTGCGTGGGATGAAGCGCCCGGGGTAGTTTCCGGTGAGTTTGCCGTCCTTGTAAACGGTTTTTCCAGCCACAATTACACGCTCAATGCCCTTGCACAGCGCCTGCGCATTCTGGTAAGTAGCACAGTCGGTCAGCTCATCGGCCCGGAAGAGCACCAGATCGGCATCCATACCGTCGGCGATGATACCCTTGCCGGTGAGGCCGAAGCGCTTGGCGGTCAGTCCGGTCATCTTGTGGATCATCTGCTCCTGAGTGAGCAGTTTCTTATCGCGAACGAAGTGGCGGAATGCTCTGGGGAAGGAGCCGAACGCTCTGGGGTGGCTGTTGACGCCGTCCGTGCCGATGACGGCGTTCTCGTCGCACACGATGCGCTCCAGATCTTCCTGGCACATGGAGAAGTAGACCGCCTGCGCGGAGCCGCCGTTGACCTGAACCAGATCGAAGTAGACATCAAAGGGATCGCGCCCCAGCTTGTCCGCGTATTCCTGTACGGTCAAACCGACCGCGTCGGGGGTCTTGGAGGCGGAGGTGACCAGAACGCCGGTCCAACCGCCGCACTGGCGCAGGCGGCTATCCTCGGTAAGCATACGGGGTTTCAGCTCTGCGCGTACGGCCGGGTCGGCCAGCAGGCGGCACATCCCCTCCGGGCCGTGGGAGAAGAAATCCATGGGCAGGCAGATGTTCAGCGCGGTGGAGGAGGCGGTGTAAGGGTACACGTCCAGCGTGACGTCCACGCCACGCGCCCGGGCCTCGTGCACAAGGCTCAGGGTTTCTTTGGACATGCCCCAGTTGTCCTTTCCGGATACCTTGTGGTGGGAGATATTCAGCTTGCACCCGGCTCGTTCGGCCACACGGATGGCTTCGCGCACGCTGTCCAGCACGCTGCTGGCCTCGTTGCGCATATGGGTGGCGTAGGTGCCGCCGTATTCCGCAACGACCCTGCACAGCTCCACCAGCTCCTCCTCATCGGCAAAGCAGCTGGGGGCGTAGATCAGACCGGAGGACATGCCCATAGCACCGTGCTCCATGGCTTCGCGCACCATGTCCTTCATGGTTTGCAGCTCCTCGGTGGTGGGCTTGCGCATGTCAAAGCCCATGGCGGAGATGCGGACGGCGCTGTGGCCGATATACAGGGCGATGTTGGCCGTCATGGGCCTGGAGTTGACCCACTCCAAATAGTCGGCAAGGGTTTCGTAGGGATAACAGCTTCTGCCGACTTTTTGGGCCAGCAGATCGCGCTTGACCGGGTCGGAGGAAAAGGGGAAACGGGTGGTGCCGCACTGACCGGCCAGCTCCGTGGTGATGCCCTGATTGGTTTTGGACAGCTGGCCGGATTCGGAGCCGAGTCGAGCAGGGTTGTCGCCGTGAGAATGGGCGTCGATAAAGCCCGGACACAGGGTCAGACCGTCGGCATGGATAGTCTGGGCGGCATCGCCCTTGGGATTCATAATAATTTTGCCGTCCTTTACGGCAATGTCGGCGCAGAAAGCGTCGGCTCCGGTGCCGTCAATGACGCGTGCGCCGCGGATCAACAGATCATACATAGCAGATACACCTCTTATCATAAAGGACCGGTGCCCCATGGGACACCGGTCCTTTCGTTTGGTCACACAGCAAAGGCCTTCAGCAGGGCGGCCGTCAGCTCGCCCACCGTCACACCGTCCGCAGGCGCGAAGGTGTCGGCAGCCTTGCCGGCCAGCACGCCCCTCTCACCGGCCCACAGAGCGGGCTGGGCGTAGTAGGCTCCGGCGGGCACGTCCGTATAGACATTGGCACCGGCGGCCGCGGCCTTGGCCGCCCGGTACAGGAAGGTCACGGCCTGACCCCGCAGGATGGGGGCCTCGGGGGAGAAGGTGCTGGCGGAGGTACCGGCGGTGATGCCGTTCTCATAGGCCCACAGCACCGCCTCATAGTAGGCATCGCCTTCCTTCACATCCGTAAAGGGATTTTCCTTACCAACAGGCTTGGGAGAGCCCATTGCGCTCCACAGGCTGCGCACCGCCTCGCCGCGGGTGGCGGCGTTGGCGTACTGCTCCTCACCGGGCAGTTCCACCTGACGGGTGATGGTCAGGTTGTCCACCAGCATGGTGGCCTTGATGTCGGCGCTCTTGGTAGAACTGTAGATGTTGGACACATAGTACTGCATCCGGAAGTAGGAGGGCTGGGAGGCGTCCAGAATTTCATTGCGCATGGACAGCATCCAGTTCTCCGGCTCGGGCTGACCCTTGTCCCACACCTTCACATAGAGACCGCCGTCCACACGGGCGATCTTGATGGTGTGCCAGACCTCGGAAGTAGAGTGCTCCGGGTAGAACATGTGGGGAGGCACATTCAGCGCCGTGGAGGTCTGGTCGGTGGGCAGGGGCTTGTACTGGAAGCGCACGCCGTCGTTGTGCAGATGGATAAAGGCATGGGTCTTGCTGTCCTGATAGAGGGTCATGTACAGATACTGGTTGAACTTGGGTGCGTCGCTGAGCTTGAAGTCCAGCTGGACGGAGTAGTTGCCCACCAGCTCCTCGTTGACTTTGACCCAGGGGGCCTTTTTCTTGGCGGAGAACAGCTGCAGGACCTTGTTGCCATCCTCTTCCACGATGTCGTAGCGGACGGTGGCAGCATCCTTCTCGGTGACATTGGTGGCAAGGTCGTTCCCGGCCAGAATTGTCTGCCACAGGGCATCCTCGCCCACGGCGTAGCTCTCGAAATCGTTGGCATACAGGGTGACGGTCTCACCCTTGCCGGTCAGCTCGGCCACATCGGGCATAGCGGAAGCGTCGGAGGCGGTCAGACCGGCCACAGCCTCCTTCTCCGGCAAGGCGGCGGGGCGCACCACCAGGAACTTATGGTAGGCGATGGCGGTGTCCAGGGCCTTGACGGCATCCTCGCCGGTGAGCAGCTGGGGCTGATCCAGACGCAGGACGCTGTCCTCCCCCGCCACCAGATACATCACATACTCCTGGGTGAAGGGTGCGTAGGAGGTGATGACGATGTCGCCCACCTCCATATGGTCAAAGCGCAAACCACGGGTGCGCACACCATCGAAGCATTCGCTGCTATCCACCATGGTGCCGCCGTAGAGAGTGGGAGCCAGCGCGGCGAAGTAGGGGGACTTCTCGTTGAGTTTGTAGTGGTCGCCTACCTTCTCCGAGGGCTGGTACGCCGAGTCAAAGAGCACCGCCATATCCTCCATGGTCTCCAGAGACACCCCGGTGTCGGCGTAGACGGTCTTGGCCAGCTCCAGCCCAGCCTTGTCACCGGCGGTCTGGGCAGCCTTGGTGATGGCAGCCTTCTGTCCGTCGGTCAGGTGCTTGCCCACATAGACGGTGGGACAGGGGAAGGTGACACCGCCCACAGTGGTCTTGTCGGCATAGATGGCCGCGCCCATGGGTGCATTCTCATCCACCCGGACGGTGTACACCACCTCGCCGGTCTGACCGGCGGGGATATTCACGGTCCAGCTCATCTCGCCGTCCTTGACGCTGTCACAGCCGGACACCAGCGTGGTGTACTGGGCCAGAGTATCCTTCACGTCCAGGGTCACGGGAGTCTCGTTGCGGTTCTCCAGGCGCAGGGTGTAGGTCAGTTCCTCACCGGGCAGCACGAACTGGCCCACGGTTTTGGAACACAGCTTCTCACCCATGACGCCCTTGAGGTTGTTCATGCGGTCAATGGACACCTGAGGCACGGTTCCCTCCCAGATGTTCAGGGGTCGGACCAGGGCGATCTGAGAGGCGTAGGAGAAGAAGTGGCGGCTGTAGTCCTCCTCAAAGAACCGGCTCACATCCATCACGGCGATACTGCCGTCGGGCTCCCGCTTCTCCAGCTTGTCGTTGTAGCTGTAGCTGCCCGTGGGGGTGGTGCTGTGGATGATGCGGCCGTTGCCCGCATAGTACAGGGCGTGGCCGGTGTCCACCGTGGAGCGGTAGACCAGAATGTCACCGGGCTGCAGGGTGGACATAAACTCGGCCTGCATGGCCGCCTTCTCCTCGGCGGTCTCCTTGCCCGTGGGCTTGTAGTAGAACACCCGCACCTTCTCATCGGCCTTGATCAGAGTCGCGGTCGTGTAGTAGCCGATGTCCATGCCCAGGGCAAAGTAGTACACATCGTGGGTAAAGGCGGCGCAGTTGGTGTAGCCGCCAAACTGGCTGGTATAGGACTCCGCCACCCGGGCCTGACGCTGCCAGCGGTAGTCGTGCACCGCCTCGGCAGGCACCATCTGGCTGTCATCGTACTGCACCCGCTGGCCACGCAGGAACATGGTCTCGGCATAGGCGTTGAGCACCTGCTGCTCCAGGCTCAGCTCCTGAGCGGGAGCGGCACTTGTCACCGGGGTCAGGGTGTCCTCTGCGGCCAATGCGCCGGGCAGGTTGGACAGGGCCATGACCAGCACCAGCAGCAGAGCCAGAGTTTTTTTACACAGTTTCATCGTTCATTCCTCCTGTAAAGTATTTTGCCGCCCAACGCTCCCGTTGCCACGGCATCCACGGCGGCGATCTTGCCGCCCGTGATCACATAGTCAAGTCCCTCGTTACGCAAGGAGGGGTCGGTGTAGGTGGCCCGGTCGCAGATCCGCTCCGGGTCAAAGATGCAAAGGTCGGCGTCAAAGCCCTCCCACACAAGGCCCTTGCCCGTAAGGCCGTAGACCGCGGCGGGCAGCGAGGTCATCTTGCGGATCATCTCGGGCAGGCTGACCACGCCCAGCTCCCGCACGTACCGGCCGATGGCCCGGGGGAAGCTCCCCCGCACCCGGGGATGGTAGCTGCGTCCGGTCAGCCCGACATTTCCGTCGGTGCCGATCATGGTCCGGGGATTTGCCAGCACCGCCTGCACGTCCTGCTCACAGGCGGAGAAGAACACGCATTTGGCTGCGTCTTTGGTCATACGAACCACATCCAGCGCCGCCTCAAACTCGTCCTGACTCCGCAGGGCTGCGATCTCCCCCACCCGCAGGCCCTCGTACTCCGGGGCGCCCGGGCAGCTGGTGAGCATCATCCAGTTCATATGGGGGTACTTGGCGTAGAAGGCCGCGCGGATCTGCGCCACCTGCTCCCCATCGTCCATCCGCTCCAGCATGGCGTCCACACCGCCGGACTTCCATGTGTTGGGGATAAACCCGCCGGAGAAGGTGCTGGAGGAGGCGGCATAGGGGTAGGCGTCAAAGAAGATGTCCAGCCCCTCCCGGTTGGCCTGCTCCACCATGGCCATGGTGTTGTGTACCTTGCCCCAGTTCTCGCCGAGGCCGGCGGCCTTGTGGTGGGAGATAATACCCCGAACACCTGAGGCACGCACCACGGTGATGAACTCGTCCACCGCCCGCACCAGCTGGGTGGACTCACTGCGCAGATGGATGGCGGCCACGCCGCCGTACCGGGCTGCGACCTTCGCCATCTCGATAAGCTCCTCCGTCTTGGCAAAGCAGCCGGGGGCGTAGATCATGCCGAAGGACACACCCAATGCCCCGTGCTCCATGGCCGCGGCCAGCATCCCCTTCATTCGCTCCATTTCCTCTGGGGTGGGCTCCCGGTCCTCCGAACCAATCACCACCCGGCGCAGGGTGCCGTGGCCGATGAGCAGAGCCATGTTCACGCCCAGCCCGACGCCCCTTGCCTCCTCCAGAAAGGCCGGGGCATCCTTGCCGCACACCGAACCGCCGCACTGACCGCCGATGACGGTGGTGATGCCCTGCTCCACCTTCTCCGTCTGCTGGGGACAGGCGGCAAACTTCAGGTCGGGATGGCTCTGGGCGTCGATAAAGCCGGGGGTGACCACCTTCCCGGCCGCATCGATGACGCGCTTTGCCCCCCCCTCAATCCCCCGGGCCACCCGGACGATCTTCCCGTCCTTCACCGCCACCTGGGCGCGCAGTCCGGATCCGCCGGTGCCGTCCAGCACCAGGCCGTTTTGGATCAGAATGTCATACATAACCACACCTCACTTGGGGCGGGTGACCTGACGCACACCCACCAAGATCAGCACACCGCCCAGCAGCAAAGGCCAGCTCCACGGTTCGGCCAGCACCAGCACCCCGGCCAGCGTGGAGGTCAGGGTGGACAAAGCGCCGAAGGAGGACACCTAAAAAACCACCACCCTATACATTGATTTGTATTTCTATTGTATTCCTCGAAAAACTCGTTGTAAACCGCACATTTCCGTGTTATAATATCGAGTATACCCGATAATTAAAGGATGTGTATTTATGACTTCTTTGGAGATACAGGCCTTTCTGGCCGTGCAGCAGACCCTGTCCATCAGCCGCGCGGCGGAACAGCTTTACATCAGCCAGTCCTCCCTGTCCTCCCGGCTGCAGACTCTGGAGCAGGAGCTGGGTGCGCCCCTGTTCGTCCGGGGCCGTGGCCGGCGGGAGCTGAGCCTGACGGCGGAGGGGGAGCGGTTTCTGCCCTTGGCCCGGCAGCACCGGGCATTGGAGGGAAAAATGCTCACCGTGGCCCACCCGGAGCAGCCGGACCATCTGCTGCGGATCTCCACCCTCAGCAGCGTCGGCAACTGCCTGCTGCCCCCCGTCTATGACCGGTTCCTCCGCCGCTGGCCGGAGGTGCGGCTGGAGATTCGGGCCCACAGCACCGGCTCCGTCCGCCAGCTCCTGGCCCGGGACAAGCTGGACCTGGCCTTTTCCACCCTGAGCTACCACAACGAGAGCCTCACCTCCATCCACCTGGCTAACGAGCCCATGGCCCTGGTGTGCGCGGAGGACTCGGACTACTCCGACCCGGTGCCCCTGTCCGCCCTGTCTCCGGACCGGCAGATCTACATCTTTTGGGACAACGACCTGAGCGCATGGCAAAGCACCGTCTTTGGCCCAGACTTTCAGCCTCAGATACGGCTGGAGCTGGTGGGCCAGCTGGCCCGATTCCTCGCCCGGCCCAATATGTGGTCCATCGTGCCTGAGAGTGTGGCCTCTTCCCTGCAAAACGCCCCCGGTCTGCGCCGGTGTGGGATGGACTTCACGCCCCCCTTCCGCCCCCTGCACCTCCTGTGCCGCCGGGCGGGCCTGACCACCCCATCGGTGCAGAACTTTCTGGACACTCTGCGTGAGGTGCTCACGGAGCAGCAGTTTCCGGGGCTTCTTCTATAACTCCCAAAGGCCTCACCTGTGTAAGGGGATGTGGCATTTGCAACGCAAATGCCGAAGGGGTTGTTCGTAAGACATAAAAAAGGAGCAGGACACCCTGCTCCTTTTTCTTATCCTTTTTTTCGATTGCGGATCATCGCCGTAACGCACATCAACCAACAGTTCTTCCGGTATAACTAACATTTCCATACGCTCCTTCACCTGATGCCGGAACCCATACCGGCATCTAATGAAAAAAGAAATTAGGCGCGTATAGCAGCTTTACGTTAGGCCCAGTGAGGCTTCTCCCACAGAGAGAGGGTCTTGCCCAGCCCCAGTTCCTTGGCGCGGGTGTACACATCGTAACCCCAGGCTACGTCTTCGGTGCCCATGCCGCCGGTGAGGAAGATGAACACATCCTCGCCGCTCTTGCGGCCAAGCTCTTCCGGCTTTGCCAGCACGTCGCCGAAACTGACCATGTGGTTGGGATCCACCTCGCCCCGGGCCACCATCAGCAGCAGCTTGGCAGAGGGATGGCCGGCGTTGACCCCCAACAGACGCTCGGGGTCATCCCGCAGCTCATCCAGCCAGTCCTTGTGCATCTTCCAGTTGTCAAAGACCACGTTATGCTGCAGCAGAGCTTCCTTGGAGAACATGGCGGCACCGGTGCAGATGATGACGGCGCCGGGCTTGATCCATGCGTCCTCGATGTCTACGGGCTTCAGACCGGAGGCGGCTACGCTGACCACGTCACAGTCCTCGACCGCTTCGCGCATTTCGGACACAGGAGTGATCTTCACGCCAATTTCCTTGCCCATCTCCTCGGCGAATTTGGCGGACTTTTCGGGGAAGAGGTCATAAGCACGCACTTCGGTCAGATCGGCCATGGTCTCGCGAATGGCCAGCAGGCAGGAACGGCTAATCACGCCGGTACCGATGATACCCAACACGGAGGCTCCCTTGCGCTGCAGGTACTTGGTGGCAACGCCGGGGATGGCGCCGGTACGGGTGGAGCTGAGCAGGTTAGCGGACATCAGGGCCAGAGGAGCGCCGGTGTCAGGGTCATTGAGCATCACGGTCAGGATGGAACGGGGCAGGCCCTTCTTCTGGTTTTCAATGTTGGAACCGTACCACTTGTTGCCGCAGACGTTGAAGCGGCCGCCCACGTAGGCGGGCATGGCCATGAAGCGGCGGTCGGGGCCGGCTACCGGCATTTTCTCGGAGCGCTTCTCCTCCGGGAACCAGAGCATCATGCCGTGGTGGTTCTCGCTGGGGCTGCCCATAATGTAATCGCGCTGTCCCATGACCTGGAACATATCGTCCATGGACTGAACGCAGCGCTTCATGTCCAGAACACCGGCCTTCAGCATATCCGGCTCATCCAAATACAGAAAATCAAGACTCATTGTGAAACCCTTCCTTTATGTGTGATTATAAAATACGATCCCGAATGGGGATCATGATTCGATTGATTTTTTGCACAATATCGTACACCGGAACATCCAGATTGCCGCGCAGCAGGTCCAGAATCTCGGTCTGCTGGTCGGCGGTCATAAGGGGGGCGGTGATGCGGCGGAACTTCTTTTCCTCCCACTCCATGTCCACATGATCCTGGGCCTCGCCGTCAGGGCGGTACCGGTCGGAGCGGTAAACAGCCCCGTCTTTGGTCAGGATCTCGATGCGGCAAAGGCGCTGTGCCGGGAAGAGCGCTTCCAGCTCCTCATCCACCAGAAACTCCAGTCTGGACAGCATGGCAAGCACATCGGGGTCGTTCAGACCCTCGTCACATACCTGTGCATAGCCGCAGTCGCCCTTCACGATGGCCGCCGCCACGGGATAGGCGATGTTATACTGCGCCTCGTCCGTGTTGGAAGGCCGCATCTTGCTGAGCTTGGTGGCCGCGTCAAAGGTGTAAACGCTGACCTTTTCGATCTGCTCCTGTGTCAGCTTATGCTCCCGCATGGTATCCACACAGGCCGCAATGGCGGGATGGGCCCAGCGGCAGCAGGTATAGGGCTTGAAATAGAGGTTCAGAATCTCATATTCCTTGCCCAGCGTATCCACAAAGTGCTGGTACTGGGGCATCTCCAGCAGGTTGCCGATGGCGGTGCTGCCGGCAAATGTGTCCAGAATAGACAGGGCACCTACCATGGCACCGAAAGGAACGCCGTCCTTGTTCATGGAGGGGTACTCCACCGAGCGCATGGAGGTAACCAGCGGGCCGTGGAACTCGGCCATGGACAGTGCGTTGTTGAGTTGCTCTCTGGACATGCCCAGCAGACGGCCTGCGCCGGCAGCGGTCCCGTAGCCACCGTAAGCGCCGGTGCTATGGAAATACTCGTAATAGTCATGCAGCGCCAGGGCACAGCGAATGGTGGTCTCGTAAGACACCACCAGTGCGGTCAAATACTCTTTGTAAGTAACGTTGCGTTCCAATGCGGCGGCCAGGACACCGGCCACGAAAGAGGTACCAGGATGGCCCTTGATCATGTTGTGTCCGTCGTCAATGTCAAAGGAATTGGACGCATGGCAAAGGGCCACCGTTGCGCCCCAGAAACTGAAGGTATCCCTGGTGCCGATGACCGGAACGTTGCCGTAAGATCCCATGCCCCGTGCCATACGAAGCCCCGCTTCATACTGCTTGCCGCAGCTTCCCAGAATCAGGGCATGCATCAAGTCAATGCTGCACACCAGAGCACGTTTCTGAACCTCCTCAGGAAAATCCTCCCACTTGGTGTTGAGCAGGAAGTCCTCCGCGCGATAGTCAATGTTGAACTTGACAGAATCGATCTTTTTCAATGGTTCACCTTCTGTTCTTTTGATCCTTAACCAAGGTCTCGGTCAATGGTTTTCAGCAGTTCGGGCAATTCGCCGATTGCCTTGATGGTATAGCGCACGGGTTCGATACCCTCCGGCCAGACGCCGGTGGAACTGATCCACACCGGAATCATGCCGGCACGGCGGGCGCCGTCCATGTCGTTGATGGCGTTGTCGCCCACGTAAACAGCCTGCCCGGGGTGGCAGCCCATTTTTTCACAGATGACTTTAAAGGGCAAGCTGTGAGGTTTCTGCTTTTCCAAATCGCCGCACAGCACCACATGATCTACCGCGGGGGTGATGCCGGTGGCGTCCAGCTTGGCCTGCTGAAACTTGGAGGGGCCATTGGTCAGGATGCCGGTGGCATAGCCCTGTTCCCTGAGCCAGTCCAAGGTGGGAATGGCGTCCTCCGCCAGAACAAGGGTGTGGGGAAACACTTTTTCAATGAATCCGTGGTAATACACGTCATAACCGGGTTCTGTGGCAAAGATACCCGTGGCAAGGTTGGCGTTGTAGATACCCATCCAATGCTTGTCAGGGTCTACGCTGCCGTTCTTTTCCTCGGCCGTGAGTTCGCGGCTGAAGCTTTTTCCGTCCGCACCCTTAATGGCGGCGTGCACCTCTTCAAAGGTGATGCCGGGTCGCAGATAGTCGGCAAAGAACGTAAAAAAATCCCTGGCAAGATTGTCATAGGCCTTTGGACGCACATCCAGGGTGTGGTCAAAATCAAATGCAACTGCTTTGACCAAAAGGGCCCCCTCCTTTTCATGAAACTGTTATAGGCTCAATGTAGCACAGGCAGGCTCACGCCCACAACAGAACATATCGGTATAATCAATCGATTTTGCCGATGATTTTTCTTTACATTCTCATCCCTGTGTGGTATCTTGTTTCAAACGACGTACTATTTTTCGTGAAATCATGGGAGGCGCTATGGAGCTTAGTTATATTCGGACATTTCTGCATGTTGCGGAGGTCGGCAACTTCACCAGAGCCGCCGAAGATCTGGAATATGCCCAGTCCACCGTGACCTCGCAGATACAGGCTCTGGAAAAGGAGCTGGGATTTCCGCTGTTTGAACGGGTGGGCCGAAAGTGCTATCTGACGGATGCCGGCCGCGATTTTCTGACCTACGCCAACGATATCCGTTACATTCTGCAAAAGGCCGCCAATATCAAGACCCAAGCGGAGGATGTCCCCTTTTCTTTGCGCATCGGGGTCCTTGAATCTCTGCTGTTCAGCACAGTCATCGACCTTATTCCCCTCTTCAAAGCCAAATACACCAAGGCCGACCTGTTCCTGAAGATCGGCACAACGGCGGAATTGACAGACATGCTCAAGCAAAATCATCTGGATATGATTTATATTTCCTCCGGCTTGAACATAGACAACACCTTATCCTGCCACTACCGACGCGAAGAGCGCATGGTGTTTGTGGTCAGTCGCCACCATCCCCTTGCAGCCAAAAAACAATTGTCCCTGCAGGAGATCTTCGCCTATCCCCTGATCGTCACAGAGCCTTCCGGTCATTGCCGCCACGTACTGGGGAATCTGGCGGCAGATGCAGGGATCGAAATGCGTCCTTCCATCACGATCAACGATATTGACGCGATCACCCTGTTTTTGCGGGATGATCGGTCCGTCACCTTTCTTCCGGAATGCTCTGTTTCCAAACATCTGCAAAACAGTGACCTGACCATTTTGGATACCAACATCCGTCCTCCGATCTACTATAGCCAGGTTTTGCTGCGAAAAAGCCAGTGGATATCTCCCCCTTTGGAACACCTGATTTCTCTCATCGATCAACTGAAGCCTGCCCAAATGGCACCCACACCCGATTGAATGTTGTGTGAATCAGCGATTCTGCGGTAAGATTCATAATTTTTTATTAAACATGTGTTCACCAGATATAATTTCAGTCGTTTATTGAGCAAGCTAAAATAAAAAGCCTACCTTGCAACAGCATAGTTCGTCGTTTACTTTGCCTGCCTCCTACCCAAAAAAGCAAAAAGATACGCCACCAGAAACTTTTTACCTGGTGGCGTATCCATATAAAACCTTGAGCCCTTACAGCCCAAAGGATTTGAGCAAAAAACAAGAACGGTAATTCTATCAAAATTACCGTTCTTATTTGGTCCGAGTGCTGAGATTCGAACTCAGGGCCTCTTGAACCCCATTCAAGCGCGATACCAAACTTCGCCACACCCGGAAATCACCGTCCAGTGTTCCGGACAGCTTAGATATAGTACCACACCCAAAGCATTTTGGCAAGAGGTTTTTTAAAAATTTTTCGCCAATTTTTTCACCTGTCCCAACTCCCGGCTATGGGGGCGTCCACCTCCCTGCGGCGCACCATAAACAGCTCATACAGACGCACCAGCATATTCCAGGCAAAACGGTCCATAATTCCCGTCTGCTCCATGCCCGAGATCCTCTGCAGCCAACGGACATTGGCTGCAGACTGCTCCCCGTGGTATCCGTGTCCCTCCTCCGGGCCGATTCCCTCCAGAATACCGGATAGGCTGCGGAACATGGTCTGGACCAGGGCCATCACGTCATCCTGCTGCCCCGGCTCCACCCGGAACGGCCGCGGCGGAAAGGCCCGTAAGGGCCTGGGGTGCGCCCGCTCCCGCTCCCACACCCGGAAGTAGTACACGATATCATCCCATGTGCGCTGGTCCACCCGTCCGGTCACAGGGGGCGAAAACTCCCGCTGAAAGGTCATGACCGCCTCCAGGGTCTCCTCCCCAAACACGCCGTCCACCGCCACAAAGGGCAGCTGCTCATGGGCATGGGATAACTCCCCCAACATATACTGCAAGCTGCTGACCGGCTTCCCGATCAAAAACCGCTCATCCATTCTCCGCGTCACTCCTTCCCAAAGTCAGTTCCTGGCCCGGGTACTGCTCCATGCGGGTGGTCTGCCCGTAGTCACCGCTGTTCTCCTGCCCCACCAGCGGGAAGCGCAGCTCATTACGCAAATATTCGTTCTCCAGGCTGGCAAACACCCGGTAGATCATGATCCAGGTCTCCTCCCCGGCCACACCGTCTGCCGTCAGCCCCGCAGCCCGCTGAAAGGCACTTACCGCCGCCGTGGTCCCCGGGCCGTACACGCCGTCCACCTGTACCGGCGGAATCACGTCGTAAAACTCCCCAATGAGAGAAAGCATATACTGCAGGGCGCTTACCGCCTCTCCCCGCTGTCCCTGCGAGATCACACCGGGGTACTGGAAATTTACCCGGTAGAAGCGCTGCCCCTCACTGACCAGTTCTGACAGATCGTTGACCGCGTTGTAGAGAAAGATCATCTTGTACCAGGTAGCCTTGCCTACAATGCCGTCCACCGTCAGGTTGAAGATCTGCTGGAATTTCCGCACCGCTGTTTCCGTGTTGGCATCAAACACAGCGGCTGGGGGCCAGATTTTCGGGATGGCGGGATAGTCCTGGGAGATGCGGTTGAGCATGGCCTGGACCACCAGCACGTTTGGCCCGTAGTCTCCCCTGCGCAGCACACCCGGAAACGTATCACGCGGGTCCTGAAGCGGCGCGTCCGTAACGATCTCAATATTTTCACCATAATAGTTCTTCAGTATGCGGATGGAGTCATAGCCCCGCTGTGCCAATTCTTGGCTTCCCCACTGGGAAAGGCCGGCACAGGTGGTGGTGGTCCCGTTGCAGAACTTGGCTGATAACGGCTCCACAAAGCCAATGCGCCGGATGTAGTTGTCAAAGATATCATCCACAATATCCGAAACATTCCCAAAAATGTTCCTATCCCGGATAAACTTTTGATCATAGGCCGTGGTGTTGGTAATATCAAAGTCATAACCCTGGCTGCGGTAAAACTGGGTGTATACCCGGTTCAAAGCAAAAGAGATCTGGGCCAACACGTTTGCACGGATAGCCGCCGGCTCCCAGGTGGGATAGATCTCGCTGCTGGCCACATTCTTGATGTAGTCCTGAAAAGAAACCGTCACATTGGGCGCGCTCTGCCGGGGTGCACCCAGATGGACCGTAATACTGGCAGGTATATATGGAACAACGACCGGCATATTCCGTCACCTCACAGTGTCTGGGCAGGAATGGGCCGCATCTCTGTGCGTTCCGTCCACGCCTCTCCGCTCACCAGCGGATTGAGCTCTACCTGCTGCAGAGACAGCTCCCCCGGAAATACCTGCACATCCTCAATGGCCATCACCTCATAGCCCTCATGTTCTACCCAGATGTCACACCGGGCAAAAGGAGCCTGCTGTCCGTTTGGCTGCGTACTCTCCTGTACAGGGGGTGTAGGTATTTCAATCGGGACAATGCTCCCATTCCGGTCTGTCTCCTGCAGGGAGAGCACCCGGTATTTCCCACTTCGATTTTTTTGTGTGATCGCCACCGTGGCTCCTTCCACCGGCAGCTGAGCCCGGGATGTAAATACACGCACCCCAAGCTTGCCTGACTGTCTCATACTTATATCTCCTCCTTTCACTGCCTCATCCTATGCCCGCACACAAAAAATGCGCCCCGTTCCGCTTGGAACAGGGCGCATTTTTTGATTTTTATCCGATCTCGCTTTCCGCACGTTTGGACCGGGACATCAGGTCGGTGACTACCGTATGTACGTCACGGCCCTCGTAAAGCACCTCGTAAGCGGCCTGGGCGATGGGCATCTCCACCCCCGCTTTCTGTGCCAGGGTACGGGCGTTAGCAGCAGCATAGTAGCCCTCCACCACGGCACCGATCTCCTTCACCGCTTCATCCACAGGCTTGCCCTGACCGATGAGAATACCGCATCGGCGGTTACGTGAGTGCATGGAACAGCAGGTCACGATCAGATCACCAACTCCGGTAAGTCCTGTAAAGCTTTCCCGCTTTCCACCCAATGCGATACCAAGACGGGCAATTTCCGCAAGGCCGCGGGTCATGAGCATGGCCTTTGTGTTGTCTCCGTAGCCCATTCCGTCGCAGCAGCCGGCACACAGAGCAATGACATTCTTCAGGGCCGCGCAGATCTCCGCGCCCACCCGGTCGGTACTGGTATAGACCCGCAGCCGGTTATTCATAAACAGGTCCTGGACAAACTCCGCATCCCGGATATCATCCGCCGCGGCTACCAGAGCGGTGGGTATCTTCCGACCCACTTCCTCGGCGTGGGAGGGTCCGCACAGCACCACAACGGGGCATTTCCCCTGTACCTCCTCCTCGATGGCCTGACTCAGGCGCAGGGAGGTATCCTTTTCGATGCCCTTGGACACGGAGATGAGCACCGTTCCGGGATCGACAATGTCACGCAGCTTGTCCGCAGTGGAGCGCACCGCGAAGGAGGGCGTGGCGATGACCACCGCCTGACAGCCCGCGGCTGCGTTCATATCCGTGGTCAGCTTCAGTTCTTTGGGCAGGGGCACACCCTTTAGCATGGGGTTCTCCCCGTTCTCCCGGAGAACCCTGCACTCCTCCTCCAGAAAAGACCACAGGGTAACGTCATGTCCGTTTTCCAGCAGCACCATGGCCAGCGCTGTGCCCCAGGCACCGCTTCCCAGCACAGTAACTTTCATAGATAAGACTCCTTTTTTATGTACTTGTGCTTATTTTTTCTTATGAAGACTGAACTTGTTTTCCGTCCCGGACAGCAGGCGTTTGATATTGGCCCGGTGCTGCCAGACCACCAGTCCCCCGACGATCAGAGCCAGCACGAACACGATCCAATCATGAAAGACAAGTCCGCTGATAAAGGGGAAGGACGCTCCCGCCCATACAGAACCAAGGGATACGTACCGGGTCAGAATGACCAGAACGAGGAATCCACCCCAGACCACCAGCGCCACACGCCAGTCAACCATCAGGGCTACGGTGCCGCCGGACAGGATACCCTTGCCGCCTTTGAAATGGAACATGCAGGGAAACATATGACCGACCAGACAGAATACAGCGGCCCAGTACTTTGCCACAATAGGAGTAAAGTAAGGAAGCATAACATAGTTACTCACCGCTGCGCCGATTAAAACGGCAATAACGGCCTTGAGCACGTCACAAAGAATGACCACGAAGGTCAGCCCGCCGCCAAAGGTGCGGTGGAAATTGGTCAGCCCCGCATTGCCGCTGCCGTGGTTGCGCACATCGTCACGCAGGATATACTTGGACACAATAACCGCACCGTTGAAGCACCCAAACAGGTAGGCTACCACGGCGGTGAGCAGCAAGGGCAACCACAGGTGTCCGGCCAGTCTCACCCAATCGATCTGAGCCATATTCAGCCCTCCTTCTCGCCCTTCTCCCTTACGGTCAGGCGCACGGGCGTGCCTTCCAGGCCGAAGGTGGAGCGGATCTGATTTTCCAGATCACGCTGGTAAGAGAAATGGACCAGCCGGGCATCGTTGCAAAAGCAGACGAAGTGGGGCGGCTTGATGCCCACCTGAGTCATATAATAAATTTTCAGCCGGCGGCCCTTATCTGTGGGGGGCTGGACCCGGGCAGTAGCATCGGCCAGCAAGGTGTTGAGCATACCGGTGGTAATGCGCATAGCGGACTGGTCATTGACATAGTTGATCAGCTCAAACAACCGATCCACACGCTGACCGGTCAGGGCAGAGATAAAGACTATGGGAGCGTAGGTCATATAGCTCAAATCCCGGCGGATATCCTCACGCATGCGGTCCATGGTCTTGCCGTCCTTTTCGATGGCGTCCCACTTGTTGACCACGATGATGCACGCCTTGCCCGCCTCGTGGGCCAGACCCGCCACCTTGGTGTCCTGCTCGGTAACCCCCTCGTTGGCATCGATCATAATGAGGCACACGTCGCTGCGCTCAATGGCCATGGTGGAGCGCAGAACGGAGAATTTCTCGATTCGGTCGTCCACCTTGGACTTTTTGCGCATACCGGCGGTGTCAATAAAGACATACTTGCCATGCTCATTCTCAAAATAGCTGTCAATGGCGTCCCGGGTGGTGCCCGCCACGTTGGACACAATGACCCGCTCCTGCCCCAGAATACGGTTGACCAGAGACGACTTGCCCACGTTGGGCTTGCCGATGACGGCCACCTTGATGGTGTCGTCCTCTTCCTCCTCCTCTTCTACGGGCGGGAAGTATTTGACACATTCCTCCAGCAGGTCGCCGGTGCCGTGGCCGTGGACTGCGGATACCGCGATGGGGTCGCCCAGTCCCAGATTGTAGAATTCGTAAATATCGGGGTTCTCACGGCCCACGCTGTCCATCTTGTTCACGGCCAGCACCACAGGCTTCTGGGAGCGCAGCAGCATCCCCGCAACCTCCTGATCGGAGGCGGTCATGCCCGTCTTGATGTCGCACACGAAAATGACCACGTTGGCATTCTCAATGGCGATTTCTGCCTGACGGCGCATAAAGGCCAAAATCTCACTGTCAGTACCCGGCTCAATGCCGCCGGTATCCACAATGTCAAAAGTCCGCCCCGCCCACTCGCACTCGGCGTACAGTCGGTCACGGGTCACGCCGGGTGTGTCCTCCACAATGGAAAGGCGCTGTCCGCACAGCTTATTAAAGAGCATGGACTTGCCCACGTTGGGCCGGCCCACGATAGCAACCAAAGGTTTCATGGTATCACGCTCGTTTCTTGTTTGAATCAGCCCCGAACTCCAGGGTTATAGCGGTAGTATTCATCCTCCGGCAGGCTCTGGGAAACTGCCGGCTGGCCGTTGTGCAGGCCGAAGATGGCATCGCACAGCTCATAGCCGTCCTGGGCCACCGGGATCACGGGAACGCCAAGCTCCCGTTCCACATCATCCAGCGTCACATCGTCCAAAAAGACCCGCTCACCGCTGCGTAGCATACTGGCTGAAATGAGCAGCCGCTCGCCCAGCTCTTTGCCCCGCAGCTGGGTGATCAGATCGCCGCCGGTGACCAGCCCGGCCACCACGATGGTATGACCGAAAAAGTCGTTTTGGATGGAGTACACATCCGCTTTTATTTTACCACATTTTTCCCGGGCCATGTCAACAATTTGGCTCAAAAATGGCGCGGCGGATACGCCGGTGGCGATGGAGAACGGGGTCGCCCCCGCCATTTCCTCCTCATCCAGCAGGTCCAGCGCCCGGACAAACTCACTTTGCAGCAGGCATAGCATACCCACACCGTTGTCCAGCTGGGTAAATTCTTCAAAATAGTCCTCGTCCGGCAGTTCTTTCCCGGCAATGAGATAGAACTCGTCCGAGCACCACACAAGACTCGTCCCATGCTCCGCCTTATGCCTTGCGGCAAAGCATTCCACCTGTTCCACCACAGCGGCTGCCTGCTGCTTTGTATACGGCTGGATGGGGTGCAGCCCCTCCCGGAATTTGGTCACGCCTACGGGAACCACAGACACGCTGTTTACAGCCGGGTACATCCCTGCAAGGTCCTTCATGGTCTTGTCAAGTGCAGTTCCATCGTTGATGCCGGGGCAGGATACGATCTGGCAGTTCATTGTAATGTTGGCCGCAGCCAGCTTTTCCATAATATCGATGCCTCGCCCGGCGTTTTTATGGCCCAGCATGGTGGCACGCAGTTCCCGGTCGGTGGTGTGCACGGAGATGTTGATGGGTGACACCCGCAGATCGATGATGCGCTGCACCTCCCGGTCGGAGAGGTTGGTCAGGGTGATATAGTTTCCCATCAGAAAAGACAGCCGGGCATCATCATCTTTAAAATACAGGGTTTTTCTCATGCCGGGGGGCAGCTGATCCACAAAGCAGAAGATGCAGTTGTTGGCGCAGGAGCGGGCCCGATCCATGAGATAGGTCTCGAACTCCAGACCCAGGTCCTCCCCCTCCATTTTACGCAGGCGCACCGTACGCTCGTTTCCCTTAGGGTCCTTCAGGGTCAGCTCCAGCCGGGGGTCATAAGTGTAGAATTTATAATCCAGGACGTCCACGATGGGCTTTCCGTTCACATGGGTCAGGGTCTCCCCCACCCGCACCCCGGCCCGGTGGGCGGGGCCGTGGTCCATCACAGCACACACTGCGGTCAGGCTCATGGACATCCTCCTTTCTACATCTTGTTTTTTATTGAATTATAGCATACCACATTTGCGCTAAAAAAGGAAGTGTTGGGACAAAAAAAGAGCGCTGTTTTCACAGCACTCTTTTTCTTGTGTTCTGGCTTACTGAGCCTCAGTGACCTGGCCGAACTCACGACCATTGTAGGTCAGGCAAGACTTGCACATCCGGTGGGGCAGACGAAACGCGCCGCACTTGGGGCAGGTAACGATGCCGGGAACATCCAGCTTCCACACGGAGCTGCGACGCTTGTCGCGGCGAGCCTTGGACACTTTTCTCTTAGGAACCGCCATGGTGACACCTCCTTCGGTTACTTCGGCCCTTTTTATCAAAAGGCCACAGGTTGACGTTGACTACTCAGCTTTGTCATCCAACAGCTGCGCAAGCGCCGCCAACCGTGGATCTACGTCAGGTTTACATCCGCAGGGGCCGTCGTTCAGATCGGCACCGCAACGGCTGCAGAGACCTTTGCAGTCTTCTGAGCATAGGTTTTTAGTATCCATCGCGAGGATAAAGTCCGTGGAAGCCACCTCATCCAGGTCTACGGCACCGCCGTCCAGCAGAATGATCTCGTCCTCGCTGTCCTCATTCTCCAGCTCAGCGGCCAGAAGAGAGTCGAGCGAGACGACCTTTTCCGCGGTAAACGGCTTGCAGCAGCGGTCACAGGTCAGGTCCAGTACGGTGGAGGCAGTTCCTTCCAAATGGAGCGCCCCGGCGCGGTTTGTGACCTTTCCCTGTACCCGGAGCGGCCGGGTGATCGGCCGGGTCCCGAAGAAGTCCAGATGGGTGAGATCCAACTGAAGATCAAACGGGACAGATGCGCCCGGAACATGGATGATTTTACGAAGATCCAGTCTCATGGCACACCTCTTTCAAGGGGACAGGCCCTATGCTCGCGTAATGGTACAGCGAGTATTATAATGAAAATGTCAGCACTTGTCAAATACTTTTCGCAGTTTTTATTGACAAATTTTCATTTGTGTGGTGCAATCTTGCTGTATCATCCTTCAAAGGAGGAGCAGACTGCTGTGAAAGAGTTCACCATCGGAAAGAATGATGCCGGACAGCGACTGGACCGCTGGCTGGGTAAAACCATGCCTCTGCTCCCCGCCCCGCTGGCTCAGAAGTATATCCGTCTCAAGCGGGTCAAGCTCAACGGCAAGGGTGCCAAGCGGGACACTCGCCTTGTGGTGGGCGATGTACTTCAATTATACATCAATGACGAGTTCTTCGACAAGCCCACCCCGGAAAACGCCTTTCTCTCCCTGTACCAGCCGAAGCTGAATATTGTGTATGAGGACGAAAATCTGATGCTGCTGGACAAGCGCCCCGGCATGGTGGTCCACCCGGACGAAACGGAGCGGGTCAACACCCTCATCACCCATATTCAGGCTTACCTCTACCAGAAGCGGGAGTGGTCCCCCTATTGGGAAAACTCCTTCGCCCCCGCCCTGTGCAACCGCATCGACCGCAACACCGGCGGTATCGTCATCGCCGCAAAAAACGCCGAGACGCTGCGCATCATGAATGACAAGATCCAGGCCCGGGAGATCACCAAAAAATACCTGTGCATTACTCTGGGCAAACCCAGGCCCGCCGAAGGAAAGCTGGAACTATTTCTGCGCAAGGACGAGGGCAAAAAGCAGGTGGATGTATTCGACCGCCCCGTAACCGACGCCAAAACCGCCCTCACCTTATATAAAACTCTGCAGTCCAAAGGCGAACTGTCACTGGTGGAGGTGGAACTGCTCACCGGACGTACCCACCAAATCCGGGCCAGCTTCGCCCACATTGGCCATCCTCTGCTGGGGGACGGCAAGTATGGCCGCGGAGACGTAAACCGCCGCTATAACGAGACACGACAGGCATTGTACAGCTACTATCTGCGCTTTGACTTTCCTACAGATGCAGGTATCCTGGAATACCTGCAGGGAAAGGAATTCCAGGTGGAGAATGTCCCCTTTGCGCAGCAGTATTTCTCTCAGCCCTGACCTGCTCTGCCGCTTGAATTTCAGGCGGCAGTTTTTTTGCTCCCAAATGTCGGAATTTTGGGCGTACATATTGACTTTTGTATGCTAAACCGATATAGTGTTATTCGCTATCCGTGAAAGTCCGGCCCCCCGGTCTGCCACCCTCTGCGGCTGCCGAACCGGACGAATAAATCGAGGGAGCTGACAACCAACTATCAACAGAAATGGGGGAGGATACATGTCCAAAGAGTTGATTCGCCTGAGCAGCTGCTCCATGGCGTTCGACGATGTGGTCGTGCTTGACAACATCAATCTGTATATCAATGATAAGGAATTCCTCACGCTGCTCGGACCCAGTGGGTGCGGCAAAACCACCACGCTCAGAATCATCGGTGGTTTTCAGACGCCGACCTCTGGCGATATCATGTTCGACGGGGTGAGGATTAATGATGTCCCGCCCCACAAGCGGACCATCAATACTGTGTTCCAGAAATACGCGCTCTTTCCCCATCTGAACGTGTATGAGAACATCGCCTTCGGCCTGCGCATCCCAAAGGCGGGGCCGGACGGCAAGAAAATCAAACTGCCCGAGGATGAGATCGACCGGCGAGTCATGGAGATGCTTGAGGTGGTCAACCTCAAGGGCTTTGAGAAACGCCGGGTCAGCCAGCTGTCCGGCGGACAGCAGCAGCGGGTTGCCATCGCCCGTGCTCTGGTCAACCGGCCCAAGGTACTGCTGCTGGACGAACCCCTGGGTGCTCTGGATCTTAAGCTGCGCAAGGACATGCAAAACGAGCTCAAGCGCATCCAGCAGGCAAGTCGGAGGCCAAGCGGTCTTAGGAAGACAACATATTAGGACAACTCCTTGGCTCACAGAATGACATGGCTACGATCCGACTTGGTGGACGAACCCCTGGGTGCTCTGGATCTTAAGCTGCGCAAGGACATGCAAAACGAGCTCAAGCGCATCCAGCAGGC
>JAZSJB010000094.1:0-2475 GCA_045534105.1 Lawsonibacter sp.
TGTAGCGGCTGTACATCAGCTGCCAGAGCTTGACGAAGCTCTCGCTGCCGCCCTTGGACCACCAGAACCAGCCGCCGTCCAGCTCATGGAAGGGCCGCCACAGCACCGGAACACCCGCGTCCTCCAGCTGCTGCAGGTAGGGGACGGCCCGGTCCATGGCTTTGAGGAGCCTGGCATATTCGCTTGTGCCGGGGGTGAGGGCCTTGTCCCAGTCGAGGTTGTGGGCCTTGCTCTCGTTGTAGCCGGAGGCAAAGTTGCTGCCGGTGTGCCAGCAGATGTGCGGGATACCGCCCTTCTCCCACCACTGGATGGAGCGGTTCACCACGCCCTGGAAGTCGTTGTGCATGAAGTCCAGACCGCGGATGGCGGGCAGCTTGCCGGTGTGCTTTTCGATGAAGTTCATCTCATAGTCCGGGGAGCCCATCCAGGTGGATTCCATCTGGCCGGTGAGGCAGGCGCTGCCCCAGGTCTCCTGGAGGTAGGCATACACCGTGCGGGCTTCGGGGATGGCGTTCTCGTTGGAGAGGTCGCCGTCATAGGTGTGGATGATGGCGTTGGCGGCTTCCACTTCTGCCAGATGGGCAGCCATTTCCGCTGCTGCATCGGCTTCGAGGAAGTACAGCCCGGCAACGCGTCCGCCGTTCCATGCACCGAGGGAGAACTTTGTCACTTTGTCGGGCGAGACCGCGCCGCCGCCCATGGTGATCAGCTCGCTGATGGGGATGAGCATCAGGCGCTCCTTGTCCGGCTGATCGGAGATAGCCTTGATCTCCTCCTGCTTGTAGTTGACATTCAGGCCCAGCACGCCCCAGCCGCCGTGGGTCACATCATCACAGGCCCACAGCAGGGCGATGGCGTCATCCAGGTCAGCGCCGGTCAGCCAGGAAATATCGGACGGGAAATAACCCTTGTTGGTCGCGCCGGAAAAGAGCAGCGTGCCCTTTTCGAGAATGTGGTTCTGGGCGGCGATGCGGTCTGCCTCGGCCATGCTGTTTCGCACAGCTGGGGCTTCGTTCGGGGCCCAGACTTCTTCCGCTGCGGCGCAGCATCCGAACAGAAACAGAAAGGCAGCTACCACACTCAGGATACGTTTCATTTTTTGTCCACCTCCGGGAGCTTTGCCCATGCGCTTCCGAAAAAAGAATCTGGGAAAAGCTCCGCCTTTTTTCTTATATCGTAGCATGCTCCCGTCAGGGATTCAATGCTAAATTTTGAACGCGCTTCAAAAATATGAACATGTATTCTTGCCGGCTATTGACGAGAGTACACACTCAACGCTATACTGTATTCAAATTTATTCGCAAGGAAGATGAGTTCATTGCAGCAGGATTTCTGTTTCTATCCGTTTCATCCGGAAGTACGCAAGCTGCCCGTTCACTTAACCGGCATCGGCAGTACAGATTATCAGCAGCTGGTCAGTCGCCCGGAGGGCTATTTCTGGCATCAGTTTCTTTTATGTACCGCAGGAAAAGGCTCCCTTATACACGATGGTACAGAAAGACCATTTCACTCTGGCGACTGCGTTTTCCTTCCTGCCGGCATTCCACACGCATATTATCCAATTGGAGAGAAGTGGGGAATGCAATGGTTTACTTTCGATGGGCATACTGTTGTGCAGCTTCTGGAGCAGTTCGACATGACAAAACCCGTTCGACTAAGCAACCAGAGCAGCGCTCTTTTGCAATCTCTTCACGCAAGAATGAAGGCTGCTCTAATGAGCGACCGGCTCTACGGCGTGTATACTTGCTCTGCGCTGGTATATCGTTTCCTGTTCGAATTCCATCGGCTTACTTTGATCCGCACAGATGCCAGCAATCACCTGATTACTGGTACACTTAGCTATATTGACCACCATTACCACGAGGACCTTTCCATTCAGAAACTGGCCCAACATGCCGGAGTAACATCACAACACCTCTGTCGAGTATTCCGGGAGGTGATGCACATGAGTCCGGGGCAACACATTACCCAGCGACGTATTCAGGCTGCGCAGAAGCTGATATCAACCACATCTCTTTCGCTTGCAGAGATCGCACAACAGACTGGATTTACATCACCTGGCTATTTCAGTACGGTTTTTCGTAATTGTGTAGGCATTTCACCAAGTGAATATCGCAATGAATTCAACGTAAATAGATGAAATGAATAAGCAGAGAAAGAAAGTTCCAATGTATATTCATTATCACGGAACAAAGTATATTGAATACGCTATAACCGTCGAGAGAGATTTACCATAGCCGAGAGCAACCGAACGGTTACTCTCGGCTATCTTCGAAATAGATTACCTTGCATTTTCAGTGCTCTTTTGGTGATTTGAAAGAAAATGCAAAAACACCCTTGACAAAATAACGCCTCATGGTGGGAGGGTTCTTAAGGATGAATTGATCCCACAATGAAACAATGAGCATCCGGCAGAAAATGTCGGATGCTCATTTGCTTATGGGGCCAACAAACGCAATGCACCGGAACGGTGCG
>JAZSJB010000034.1:0-8995 GCA_045534105.1 Lawsonibacter sp.
ACTTCTATGGCTGCCAGTTCCACCCGGAAAAGAGCGGCGACGTGGGTCTGCAGATATTAAAGAACTTCGGAGCGTTGAACAAATGATCATTTTGCCTGCCATTGATTTAAAAGACAATAAAGTGGTTCGCCTTTACAAGGGTGAATTTGACACGGTCCATCAGGTGGCCGACGATCCTGTTGCAACAGCCAAAGCCTTTTATGAGGCGGGTGCACGGTATATCCACATGGTGGATCTGGACGGGGCCAAGGACGGCGTTCGCAAAAATGCCCACATTGTCCGCACGGTTGCGGAAAGTGTGGGTCTGAAGGTGGAGCTTGGGGGCGGCATCCGCTCCATGGCCGATCTGGAAGAAGTGTTCGCGCTTGGTGTCTACCGGGCAGTCATCGGCTCTGCTGCCGTGAGCCACCCGGAGTTTGTGAAAGAAGCCGCGGAAAAGTACGGAGAACGCATCGCCGTGGGCATCGACACCAAGAACGGCAAGGTCAAGACTGCGGGCTGGATTGAGGATTCTGGGCTTGACTATCTGGATTTTGCACGTCAGATGCAAAATATCGGTGTAAAGACGATTATCTTTACAGATATTGAAACAGACGGAACATTGCAGGGTCCTGCCTTTGAAAAGTTGACCGCGCTGCAAAAGAGTGTGGGCTGTCAGATCATCGCTTCCGGCGGCGTGTCTAACAACGAGGACATCCGCAAGCTGGCCGGGATGGGGCTGTACGGAGCTATTATCGGCAAGGCCTATTATGCCGGGACCATTGATTTGGCTCAGGCGGCGGCTGACGCAGGAACACAGAAGTAAGAGAGCGGAGGGAACTCCATGTTAGCAAAACGCATCATTCCTTGTCTGGACGTGCGGGACGGACGTGTGGTTAAGGGAGTCAACTTTGTAAATATCCGTGACGCCGGCGACCCGGTGGAGTTGGCCACCTACTACTCTCAGCAGGGGGCGGACGAGATCGTCTTTCTGGACATCACCGCAACCAGCGATGCCCGTGACACTGTGGCCGATGTGGTAGAGCGCACCGCGGCGCAAGTGTTTGTGCCCCTGACTGTGGGTGGTGGCATCCGCACCCTGGACGACTTTCAGCGTCTGCTACGGGCAGGGGCGGACAAAATTTCCGTCAACTCCGCGGCAGTAAAGGATCCCACCCTCATTTCCCGGGCTGCGAAGCGGTTCGGCAGCCAGTGTGTGGTGGTGGCCATCGATGCCCGGCGGCGTGAGGACGGCTCCTTTGAGGTCTACACCGCCGGCGGCCGCAACCCAACCGGAATCGATGCAGTAGAGTGGGCCAAAGAGTGTGAACGGCTGGGCGCGGGGGAGTTGTTGGTGACCTCTATGGACACAGACGGCACCAAGTCCGGCTTTGATGTGGAGATGCTCAGAGCAGTCACCGATGTGGTGTCCATCCCGGTCATCGCCTCCGGTGGCTGTGGCTGCCTTGCCCACTTTGCCGAAATGTTTGAGCAAACCGGCTGTGACGCCGCGCTGGCTGCGTCTCTGTTCCACTTTGGAGAGTTGACTGTTCCGCAGGTGAAGGAATACCTGCGGGGTCAGAACATCCCGGCGAGGTGAGATGTATGTTTGATTTGGATAAACTGTTTCAAAAGTCCGACCTGATTCCGGTCATCATTCAGCACGCGCAGACGAAAGATATTCTCATGCTGGGCTTTACCAACAAAGAGGCGGTGGAGCTGACCTTAAAGACCAAAACCGCGTGGTTCTGGAGCCGCAGCCGGAATGAGCTGTGGAATAAGGGCGGAACGTCGGGCAACTTCCTGCATGTCAAGAAGATCATGACCGACTGCGACACGGACACTCTGCTGTACTTCTGCATCCCGGACGGCCCCACCTGCCACACGGGGGCGGACAGCTGCTTTTTCAACGAGATCGAACTGTGAGGAGCGAACAACATGAACGATACTTTGAAGAACCTTTATGCCGTGGTCGAGGACCGCAAGGCCAACCCTCAGGAGGGCTCTTACACTTGGTATGTGTTTGACAAGAGTCTGGATAAGATCCTCAAGAAGGTGGGCGAGGAGTGCGCCGAGACCATTATCGCAGCTAAGAACGGCGTGCAGGAGGACACGGTGGGGGAGATTTCTGACCTCATCTACCACCTGACCGTCATGATGGTCCAGTCCGGTATCCCGCTGGAGGCTGTGATGGATGAGCTGGACGCGAGAAGTGCTAAGATCGGAAATCTGAAACAGTTCCATGTGAGCGATCATAACACCTGATAACAAAGAACAGCCCCGACTGCTTAAGCAGTCGGGGCTGTGTTGTTTAGATGTAGCGCAGAAGCGTCTCCACATCCTTGCGTTTGGGGGCGATCGGCTCCTGATCGGGCCAACCCACGGCGATCAGGGCCATGAGCTCCTGATCCTCAGGCACATTCAAAAACTCGCCCAGCTCCTTGTTGGGGAAGATGCCCATAATGACCGTGCCCAGCCCTGCGTCATGGGCGGCCAGGCAAAAGGTTTGGGCAGCGATGCCACAGTCGTAGTGCTGCCAGCCGTCCTTGCGCTGGGTGGAGAAGCTGCCGTCCCGCTCAAAGCCGCTGCGGCCTTTCACAAAGGTCTGAGCCACAAGCAGGGGAGCGCCGGAGACGATGTTGGCGTTGTGCTCCGGCAGGAAATCCCGGCAGATGGCGTCCAGCGTGGCCCGGTCCTCGATGGCGATGTAACGGCTGATCTGGGTGTTTTTCCAGGAGGGGGCGTAGGCGGCGGTGGCAATGACCTGCTCCAGCGTCTCGTGGTCCACCGGCTTGTCAAGGAATTTGCGCACGCTGCGCCGGGTGAGGATACATTCTTTCAGTTCCATATTTATTCCTCCTCCTGCCAGGCCTTGCACACATCGATCCAGCCCAAGCTGTGGGAATATTCCTCCAGCTCGTCACAGGTCAGCTCAATGGCGGAGTTGCTGCTGCCCGCGGCAGGGAAGACGGTGTCAAAGCGCTTGAGAGACACATCCAGATAGGTTTTCACGCCCTCAGGGTTGCCAAAGGGGCACACGCCGCCGATGGCGTGACCGGTAAACTCGCTGACCTGCTCCGGGGTAAGCATTTTTGCCTTGGTGTGGAACATGGCCTTGTACTTGGCATTGTCGATCTTCGCGTCTCCGGCGGCTACGATGAGCACGCAGCCGTCCTCCACAAGAAAGGACAGTGTTTTTGCAATGCGGGCGGGAATCACGCCCACTGCCTGCGCCGCCAGCTCCACGGTAGCACTGGAGACGGGGAATTCCAGAATGTCCCGCTCCCGGCCAAGAGGGCGGAAGAAATTGCGCACCAGTTCGATGGACATCCTATCATCCCTCCAGCTTACGGGCGGTCTTGGCCAGGAAACGCTCGTCGGTGACGATAAAGCGCTCGTGTGTGCCTTCACCGATCAGACCCTTCTCGTCATAGGCGGCAACCTTTAGCTCAATGCGCTTGCCGTCCACCAGAGTGACCTCGCTCTCCGCCCAGACTTTCATGCCCATGGGGGTGGCGGACAGGTGGGAGACGTTCAGCTTGGTGCCGACTGTGCTCTCGCCCACGGCCAGATGGGGGGCGATGGAGGTCCAGGCGGCCTTTTCCATCAGGGCAATCATATAGGGGGTGCCGTACACCGTCAGGGCGCCGGAGCATGCAGCGGCGGCTGTATTGGTTTCGTTGACGATCTCATCCGCACGGCCGCGGACACCAACTTCAAGGGACATGGATGTGTCCTCCTTTGTAAAATAGATGTAGTTATTTTACTACAACATTCAGTGCATTTGCAACCCTTTCCAATTTGTTGCGTCTGTGTTAATATAAAGAAAAGGAGACGAAGTTCATGAAAAAACTGTTTGGTCTATTACTTGCAGCGGGCTTGATGTTTACCCTCGTGAGTTGTGCGCAGACGGACCCAAATCCGAGCGGAGAGACCGCTCCTATGGATGATGAGAACAACGAGTGGGAAATTGTCCTGTCTGCCGAAGATGTGACCCCGACAGGGATGACACTGGTGTGCGCCCAAAGCGGTGGGCACTACACAGGTGAGCTGCAAACGGGCAGCCCCTATGTCATTGAGCAGGAAGTAAACGGTGTATGGATCCCTGTGGATACAAAACTGGGGCAGGACTTGGTGTGGACTATGGAGGGATGGATCATCCGGCCTAATGACACGACAAAGTGGGATGTGAACTGGGGATTCCTGTATGGGGAACTTGGGCCCGGTGTATACCGCATCCAAAAGGAGATCATGAACTTCCGTGGCCCGGGTGATTACACGCAAAAGCCGTACTATGCGGAATTTGCGATTATTGACTGAACAATGCGCTCTGCCGGAAGGCAGAGCGCATTGCGGTTATAGTGGAAAAAGAGAGGACATATCATCCTCAAGATAGAACATGGAGTTAAGCACCAGCCAGTTCTGGGGAAACGGGCGCATCAGATTCCAGTAGCCCGCTCCGCGCAGGCCGTAGCGGGAGATGAGAGACAGTTTGGCGCGGATACTGCGCGCGTCCTCGAACCACACCTCGTGCTCCCGGCCGTTTGCGTCCCGGTAGCGGAAGAAAGGGGCCTGGGCCTGACTGTCATAAGAAATATCAGCACCATTGTCCGCGGCCAGCGTGACAGCGTATTGATTGGAGATGGAGGTGGCTCGGCTTTCACCCTGCACAAAGGGCAATGTCCAGTCGTAGCCGTAGTTTGGGATGCCCAACAGGATTTTTTCCGCCGGGATCTCGGTTAGGGCATACTCAACCACCCGGCGCACGCTGGGTAGGGGGGCAACGGCCATGGGAGGGCCATAGGTGTACCCCCACTCATAGGTCATCAGCAGTACGGCATCTGCCGCCTGCCCCAGCAGAGAATAGTTGTGCCCCTCGTATAGCAGCCCCTGCTGGTCGGCGCTCGTCTTTGGGGCGAGTGCAACAATGACCGGAAAGCCGAGAGGAGAAAGGTTTTCCCTCAGGCGGGCGATGAAGTCGGCATAGGGTTTGGCATCCTCTGGCAGAACAAACTCAAAGTCCACGTCAAGAACCTCGTAACCGCGCAGTTCCATATTGTACAAGATGTTTTCTACCAACGCATTTTGCACTTGCATATCATTCAGTACGAGAGTAGCCAGCTGATTGTCAAAGCGTCCTTCCTCCGTCAGAGTGGACAGGTGCATGACAGGGGTTACCCCCATCTGTCGGGCGGCGGCGATCAAGGCGGCGTCATCCAGCTCCACCAGCCCGCCGTCAGGCCGGATTCCATAAGTAAACGGGATCAATCCGGACAGATAGGGTAGCTCACGCTGCAAAAGACCTTTATCCACAAAGGGATAGGCATAGCCGGTGACGATAATATTCCTTTCACGCTCGCTATCGTCCTCCAATATAAGAGTCTGTCCGGCGAAGACCGTGTACTCTCCCCGCAGAACAGGGTTAAGCCGAAGCAGCTCCCGGGGACTCAGACCGGTTGTGGCTGCGATGGAAAAGAAGG
Source organism: Lawsonibacter sp. (assembly GCA_045534105.1). Lineage (GTDB taxonomy): Bacteria > Bacillota > Clostridia > Oscillospirales > Oscillospiraceae > Lawsonibacter. The sequence goes on from JAZSJB010000034.1 coordinate 5,460, forward strand.
TATCTCCGGGCTGAACAGTATAGGTCAAGTTGGGTTGGCGCACCACAATGGTCTGTCCTGTCACCAGCCGGCCGGGGTCGGGCAGTTGATTATCGGTGCGAAGCAGAGACAGGGGAACACCGTATTCTTCGGCGATGGAGGCCAGTGTGTCTCCAGGACGTACTACATGAATTTCCATAGGCAGACCTCAGGTCAGGGTGACAAACTGGCTGCTGGCATAGCCGATCTGACCGTTGTAATTGACCAGATACCAGCCCTGCCACTCATTGATGACAGTAAGTGGCGCACCGTCATAGGCCTGCGCGATCACAGGGGAATCCAGGTTTGGTCGGCTGCGGATATTCAGCCTGCCCCAGTTCACATCCACAACAGCGGAGCGGGGAGGAATAGGGGCAAGGAAGGGGATTCCAAAGTATTCGGTCAGAGACAGGACGATGTTGCGGGCGATGGTCTCGATATTGGCCTTGATCCATGCCGCGTCATCGTAGTTGTCGTGGTAGGCCAGCTCCAGAAAGACGGAAGGAGCGCGGGTACGGCGCAATTCGCCGATGGTGGTGGAGGGCTGGGCACGGACCAGATCGGGCAGGGGATAGATGGAACGCAGGTTGTCTGCCATGATCTCCGCAGCTCTGCGGCCCTGCACGCTGCCGGGGTAATAAAAGACAATGGAGCCGCGGACAGTGCCGTAGCGGCCTTCTGGAGCGGCATTGGAGTGGATGGCTACATGCAGGTCGTAGTTTCCGGCATTTGAGGCGGCAATAGAAGAGGCTGCGGTCATCTGGGGTGTATTGCGGACGTATTGGATCCCGGAGGAATTCAAGTATGGGATCATAGCGTCCGCGATCAGATTCATATAGTACTCCTCGCTGCCGCCGCTGACAAAGAGGTTGCTCTCTTGGGTGGAGGGAGACAGATAGATAATGGGCATGAGATACCTCCTGAAGTTTTTTCCATTCTATGCAAATAATTTGCCCGCGGTGCGAAACCATTTTGCTTCGTTTTCGTCTATACAGGTAAGAAGAGAATAAAATAATACCAAACAGGAGGAGTGAAACATGAAAAAGAGAGAAAAACTGCTGTCCGGTGTGCTGGCTGGGATCCTCTGTCTGTCACTGGTAGGATGCGGAGCGGCCAACATGGCCTCCGGCGGAACTGCCGCGGACGGAGAAGCGGACTACAAGGGAAAGAACTTTTCTTATATGGCAGACACTGCACCTGAAGCGCCCGGAGCGGTCTTTGACAGTGCGGTCAGTGAGTCTGTGGGCCAAACGGATTCGGGCAGCGGAGCGGTGTATCGGAACAGCGAGGTAAAGCTCATCCGCCGAGCGAATCTGACCGTGCAGACCACGGAGTTTGACAAAGCGCAGGAGGCGCTGGACGCTCTGGTGAACGAACTGGGCGGCTATTATGAGAACGCCGAGCTGCGCAGCGGAAGCTATTACAATCAGAACAGCAACCGTTCCGGCAGCTATACCATCCGCATTCCGGCGGAGAAGTACGATGCTTTTATGACACAGGTGGACGGCATCGGCTATCTGGCCCGGAAGAACGAGAGCAGCGAGGATGTTGGAGCGGTCTACCACGACATCGAGACACGTCTCAAGACCCAACGCACCAAGCAGGATCGTCTGCTTGAGCTGCTGAAGAAGGCCCAGAGCATGGAGGACATCATCGCACTGGAAAGCGCGTTGACCGATGTAGAGTATCACATTGAGCAGTATACTTCCGACCTGAATCGCTACGACGGTTTGGTTGGTTTTGCCACTGTCTACCTGTCTCTGGATGAGATGGTAAAGATCGTGGATGAGCCGGGGGAGAGAGCGTCTTTGTTTACCCGAATGAAGGCGGGTGTGGTCAGCAGTGCGGACGGCCTTGTAACAGGCATTCAGGATCTGTTGATCTGGGTGTCCTATAACCTGTTCGGCATTCTGGTCTTTGCCGCTGCTGCGACGGCCGGCGTGGTGTTTGGACGCAAATATGTCAAGGTGCGAAAGGTCGGAAAGAAGAAGGAAGAGGGCGCGGAAGAATGAAAAGGCTTCTGCCGTTGCTTATCCTGTTTCTTGCCTTGACAGCGTGCCGCAAAAACCCCTATGATTCCGACGGCTCTGTTTCAGGGCCGGACCACAGCCACGCTGTGGCCTCGGGCGAAAATGTAGTGGCCCACCAGCCCGAGGGCTACTGCGGCAACACCATCACCACCGTGCGCTGTGAGCGCATGGGCAAACAGGAAGAAAACTGGGAACGTTCCTTTTGGGGCGGAACTTCTGTGGGTTTGACAGATTTTCTGCGCTGGCTGAATTACGATGACGGTATATGCCGGTGTCTTCCGGAGTATTACGTAAAGACCGAGTTTTCCGCTTCAGAATACGGTATTAATCTCTCTGAGAGGTATGTGCGATTTGAAGGCGAACAGACGCAGCTGACCGACGAGCAGCTTGCATTCCTGATGCAGACCATGGATGACATCGTTTCCGGCAGGGTGGATGGGTTGTGTTCCGTGCCTTTGGCGAAATTAGAATAGAAAAGGACCGTGTACCTGTGGTACACGGTCCTTTCGTTGTAGTGTTGGAATTAGTCAGCCTTGGGGCCGGCGGCGACCAGCGCCTTGCCGGCGTCATTGCCGGTATACTTGACAAAGTTCTTCTCGAAGCGGGCGGCCAGATCCTTGGCCTTGGTTTCCCACTCGGACACATTGGCATAGGTGTCGCGGGGATCCAGAATGGCAGGATCCACACCGGGCAGGGCGGTGGGCACCTCCAGACCGAAGTAGGGGATGGTCTTGGTCTCGGCTTTGAGGATGGAGCCGTCTAGAATGGCGTCGATGATTCCGCGGGTATCCTTGATGGAGATACGCTTGCCGGTGCCGTTCCAGCCGGTATTGACCAGATAGGCCTTGGCGCCGGACTTGGCCATCTTCTTCACCAGCTCCTCGCCGTACTTGGTGGGGTGCAGTTCCAGGAAGGCCTGGCCGAAGCAGGCGGAGAAGGTGGGGGTGGGCTCGGTAATGCCGCGCTCGGTGCCGGCCAGCTTGGAGGTGAAGCCGGACAGGAAGTAGTACTGGGTCTGCTCGGGGGTCAGGATGGAAACGGGAGGCAGAACGCCGAATGCGTCAGCAGACAGGAAGATCACGTTCTTAGCGTCGGGACCCTTGGAAACGGGGCGGACGATCTTCTCAATGTGATCGATGGGGTAGGAAACACGGGTATTCTCGGGGACAGAGCCGTCAGCGAAGTCGCACTTGCCGTTTTCGTCCACAGTCTCGTTCTCCAGCAGAGCATTGCGCTTGATGGCGTTGTAGATGTCGCGCTCGGAGTCCTTATCCAGATTGATGACCTTAGCGTAGCAGCCGCCCTCGAAGCTGAAGACGCCCTCGACGTCCCAACCGTGCTCGTCGTCACCGATTAAGAGACGCTTCGGATCGGTGGAAAGGGTGGTCTTACCGGTACCGGACAGACCGAAGAAGATAGCGTTGTTCTCACCGTTCATACTGGTCCTACCCTACCCCTGCATGGAAGCGATGCCCTGCAGAGGCAGGT
>JAZSJB010000074.1:0-3382 GCA_045534105.1 Lawsonibacter sp.
ATCAACCCCGTGGAGTGTCGTGAGGCTTCGCTGGACAAGCCGGAGACTCTGGCGATGACCTACCCCGTCCCCGGCGACGTTGCCGTGCTGGACGGCTTCATCGCGCTGGATGAGGACGGCCTGACCGCCCTGCTGGGCCAGTACGGTTTGGCTATGGATCTGGCCGACCTGAAGTTCCTGCAGGCCTATTTCCGCGACGAAGAAAAGCGCGATCCCACCATCACCGAGATCCGCGTGGTGGATACATACTGGTCCGATCACTGCCGTCACACCACCTTCTCCACCCACATTGACGATGTGGAGATCGCCGATCCTCTGGTGGCCGATATTTTCAAGGCCTATCTGGAGCTGCGCAAGGAGGTGTTCGGTGAGGAGAAGGCCTCCAAGCGTCCCATCACCCTGATGGATCTGGGCACCATTGGCACCAAGGCTCTGAAAAAGATGGGTCTGGTCCCCGAACTGGACGAGAGTGAAGAAATCAACGCTTGCTCCATCCATGTTCCCGCCGTGGTGGACGGCAAGGAGCAGGACTGGCTGCTCATGTTCAAGAACGAGACCCACAACCACCCCACGGAGATCGAGCCTTTCGGCGGTGCCGCCACCTGTATCGGCGGCTGTATCCGCGACCCCCTGTCCGGCCGCGTCTATGTCCATCAGGCCATGCGCGTCACCGGCGGCGGCGACCCCCGTGTTCCCTTTGACAAGACCACACCCGGCAAGCTGCCCCAGCGCAAGCTGGCCACCACCGCAGCCGCCGGTTACTCCTCCTACGGCAACCAGATCGGTCTGGCCACCGGCCATGTGGCCGAGGTCTACCACGACGGCTTCATTGCCAAGCGTCTGGAGTGCGGCGCGGTCATCGGTGCCGCTCCCGCCCAGAACGTCCGCCGCGAGCGTCCCGCCCCCGGTGACGTGATCGTGCTGCTGGGCGGCCGCACCGGCCGTGACGGCATCGGCGGTGCCACCGGCTCCTCCAAGAGTCACAACATGAAGTCTCTGACCACCATGGCCTCCGAGGTGCAGAAGGGCAACGCCCCCGAGGAACGCAAGATCCAGCGCCTGTTCCGCAACGGCGAGGTCACCCGTCTCATCAAGCGTTGCAACGACTTCGGCGCGGGCGGTGTCTCCGTGGCCATCGGCGAACTGGCCGACGGTCTGGAGATCGAACTGGATGCCGTGCGCAAGAAGTACGACGGTCTGGACGGCACCGAGCTTGCCATCTCCGAGTCTCAGGAGCGCATGGCCGTTGTGGTCGCCGCTGAGGACGCAGACAAGTTCATCGCCGCCGCTCAGGCGGAAAATCTGGAGGCCTACCGTGTGGCCACCGTCACCGAGGCTCCCCGCATGGTTATGCACTGGAAGGGACAGAAGATCGCCGACCTGTCCCGTGAGTTCCTGAACACCAACGGCGCTGTGAAGCATGCCGCCGTCTCCGTGGCAGAAAAGGACCGCGCCGGTATGACCGCTCCCCAGTTCTCCAACCTGCGCGAGATGGCCGCCAGCCTGAAGTGTGCCAGCCGCCGCGGCCTGACCGAGCGCTTTGACGGCTCCATCGGTGCCGGCTCCGTGCTCATGCCCTTCGGCGGTCAGGACCAGACCACCCCCGCTCAGGCTATGGCCGCCCTGTTCCCCGTCCTGCCCGGACAGGAGACCGATCAGGCCAGCATCATGTCCTGGGGCTTTGATCCCGACCAGATGAGCGTGGACCCCTATGCGGGCGCCCACAGCTCCGTCTATACCTCCATGGCCAAGCTGGTTGCCGCCGGCGGCGACTACCGCAAGGCCTACCTGACCTTCCAGGAATTCTTTGAGAAACTGCGCACCGAGCCCCAGCGCTGGGGCAAGCCCTTCTCCGCCCTGCTGGGCGCTCTGGATGCTCAGCTGGAGCTGGGTGCCGCCGCTATCGGCGGCAAGGACTCCATGTCCGGCTCCTTCCTTGACATGGACGTGCCCCCCACCCTCATCTCCTTCGCCATCGCTCCTGTGAAGGCGGACAAGGTCCTCTCCCCCGAGTTCAAGAAGGCAGGCCACCCCGTCTACCTCTTCAATACCGCCGATAGCAAGACCGCTTGGGAGTGCTTCCACAACCTGCACACCGCCGGCAAGGTCAAGGCCGCATGGGCCGTGGAAAACGGCGTGGCCGAAGCCGTAGTCAAGATGTCTTTCGGCAACCACATCGGCTTCCAGGCTGGTATGGAGGATATTGATTGGTATGCCGCCATGCCCGGCTCCATCGTGGCCGAAGTGAACGAGGAGGTCAACTGCTCCTGCGTCAAGCGCATCGGCGAGACCACCGAGGCTCCCTTCATCGCCCTGCCCGGCGAGGCCGTGTCCATCGAGGAACTGCTCAAGCTCAACGAGGGCGTGCTGGAGGGCGTATACGCCACCCGGGCCGGCTCTGCTGAGGCCGTGGCTCCCGCCACCTGCGACAAGCGTGCCCCCATCGTGTGTAAGAACAAGATCGCCCGTCCCAAGGCGGTCATCCCCGTCTTCCCCGGCACCAACTGCGAGTATGACACCGCCCGCTCCTGCGAGCGCGCGGGCATTGAGCCAGAGATCGTGGTTGTTCGCAACCTGACCACCGACTTCCTGGCCCAGTCCGCTCAGGCGCTGGAACAGGCCATCCGCTCCGCTCAGATGGTCATCCTGCCCGGCGGCTTCTCCGGCGGGGACGAGCCCGAAGGCTCCGGCAAGTTCATCGCCTCCTTCCTGCGCTCCCCCGCCCTGACGGATGCCATCATGAACCTGCTGAAGAACCGTGACGGTCTGATGCTGGGTATATGCAACGGCTTCCAGGCCCTGGTCAAGCTGGGTCTCGTCCCCTACGGTGAGATCTGCCCCATGGATGACAACTGCCCCACCCTGACCTACAACCTCATCGGCCGCCACCAGTCCCGCTATGTGACCACCCGTGTGGCCAGCGTGCAGTCCCCCTGGATGCTCAAGAGCAATGTGGGCGACCTGCACACCATCCCCATCTCTCACGGCGAGGGCCGCTTCGTTGGTCCCAAGGCCGTTATCGACAGCCTGATCGCCAATGGTCAGGTGGCCACTCAGTACGTGGACCACGCGGGCAATCCCACCATGGACATCGCCCACAACCCCAACGGCTCCATGGAAGCTATCGAGGGTATCTTCTCCCCCGACGGCCGGGTGTTCGGCAAGATGGGCCATCTGGAGCGCCGCGGCCAGTTTGTCGGCGTGAACATCCCCGGCAACAAGCATCAGACCCTGTTCGAGTCCGGCGCGGAGTACTTTAAGTAATACCGTTTTCAGGGCAGACACCGGGAGGTGTCTGCCCTGAAATTTTCTTGCAAATCTTTTGATTTTTTTGTTGACATTCGGATTTGAATCGGCTATACTGACACTTGCCCTGTTCGAG
>JAZSJB010000033.1:0-4559 GCA_045534105.1 Lawsonibacter sp.
CCAGACTCTTGTACTGGGCAAGGCGCAGCGCAAGGGCGGCATTCTCATTCTGCTGCAGGATACCGGAGATCCATGTCTCCCAGCTGCCGCCTGAGAATTTACCGTTGTTTTGCAGCAGGTTGTATAGGATATAACTGGTCACATAGGGCACCGACACCTTACGGGTGGCACCCAGCGTGTCCTTGTAGGTCACTTCCAGCGTCATACACTCTTTATAGAAAGTGCGCAGATTGAAATAGGCTTTCCAGGCGTCATTGCCGGCCTGACTGTTCAGCTTGTCGCTGGCGTTGAACTTGGCCTCCTTATCCGTGTAACTGCGGTTGTTGGCGGCCAGCAGAGTCTCGATACCAGCACCAAGCACATCGGCAAACTGCAGAGTGATGCCTACGCCGGTGCCATTGTTATCTACCATTGGTCCCTTGCCACGGTCATAAACTGTCAGGCCGCGGGCGTTGGTGTCTCCCTGCCAGGTGTAGGAGCTGTTGCCGTTAATGGTGTGGCTGCTGCCCTTGCTCTGGGCAATCACGCGCCCGCTCCAGGGACGGGTGCGTTCCAGACCGAAGCTGCCGTTCCAGTAGTTGCTCTGGCCGATCTCATTGAGTTCGATGAACCGAAGGCTCTGGAGAATCAGATTGTCATTTTCGTAGAGCTGGACGGTGATGCTGTCAATGCTGACGATGTTCTGGGGCAGCACCATCTGCAGACTGGTGGCGGTATAGGGCAGCAGGCAGGTGTCGGTGATGGTGTCGTAGGTGTAGTAGTTGCCCACGTAGCCCGCGGCGAGGCCGGTGGTGTGCCGGTCTGTCAGCTTCAGCCAGTCGTTGGTGAGGGAAATGCCCCAGTTGCCCTTTTCATGGGCATCCTTCAGGTCGCTGCCGGGGAACAGGGCATTGTAGCCGTCATCAAAGGAGATGACTTTTTGCGAGGTAATACCCAGAGAGTCGGTATAGACCACCTGCACATGGCCGTTTTTGTTGGGATAGCCGTCGCTGCCGGCCACCAGTTCCACGATGTAGATGGATTTTGCGCAGGAGTTGTTGGTGCCGGTGGGCTGGTTCAACCGCCACAGATGATGGCCCCAGCCCTTGGAATCCAACTCGTGGAGCCAGGTGCAACCTGCCACGAACTCGCCGTTAAAGCTGCGGTACTTGTAGCCGTTGTCGTCGCCAATCGTGCCGCTGATAGATCCGTCCACCTTTGCGATACGCAGCCACTCGCCGCTCCATGGATATTTACCCTGAATAGGGCCGCCGGCCTTGTGGAAATAGAAGCCCAGCAGCTTCTTACAGTTGGCGGGAAGCTGGATGGACATGGCGTCGATCTGGTTGTCCTTCATGCAGCCGTTTTTGTCCAGAAAATCCTCCGCGGCCGTGTTGAAGTTGAAATACTTGGTCCAGTAGACCCTGTTATCCGTGCCCTGATAGAACAGGGCGCAGTCCATGTGGGCGTTGGAAGTGTTTCCGTCCAGCGTCTCGTAGCCCGTGGTGTTCTGCAACTCAAGGACATAGAGCCCACGACCCGCACTGGCGGAGAGGGAACCCAGCTGATAGTTGCCCGAGCCGCTGCCCGAGTCGATGCGGCTGCCCTTGGTGAGGCCATACTCTTTGGCAAGTGTTCCGGCGTAGTCGGACAATTCATCGTCCACGCCGTCTGCGAAGGCGGTAACGGTAAGGGCGCACAGCAGCAATGTCATGCAGCACATCGCCCGCAGGATCGTTTTCAGCTTCTTCATCAAACATCCACTCCTCTCTGGAGAATACCTGAAAATGGGCAGAGTTCACCCATGCATTCTTTTCCACTGTTTCAAATGCTATCAAGTTTTCTTGAGAGGTGCAACGGAATTTCAAAATTCGCACGATTCTAACAAAATCAGCACGCCAAAGTTTCATTTAGATATTGTAAGATAACATTAAGATAATAGGTGCATTATGAAAGGGGTCCTCTGTCATGCTGAAGCGTCCGCTGAAAAAACTTGTTTTCCGCATCCTGTTGGTGTTGGCAGGAGCTGTCATATTATCCGGTGTGATCGGCATGATGCTGTATGTCCCTCTGTTTCAGGCACAGATCCTGTATGAATACGGATTTTCCGCAGACGCTTTCTTCAACCCGGAAAATCTATTGGATCCCATGTGCTGGGCGGTGGGCTTTGCGGAGGTCATGGTAGGCGGCGTGTTGTGGCTGGCTCTATCACCCAAGAAAGGCAAGGCCCCAAAAATGCTGAGCGGCGAGGCTGAAGGCGTGGACAGCCCGCTGGAAAACAGCCGCTTTCTCACCGACAAGGAGCGGGACAAGTACTTCCCCGGCTTTGACTTTGATAACGCAGCAGCATCCAATAAAGACGGCATCCCCGTCCGTGCTGTACTGGACAAGAAAGGACATCTGCAGGTGAATCTGCTGGGCGGCGCCCACTCTCTGGTCATCGGCGCCACCGGTTCCGGTAAGACCACCACCTTCATCAACCCCATGATCCAGATCATCGGTGCCACCTCCGCCGGTTCCTCCATGATCATGACCGACCCCAAGGGTGAGCTGTTTTCCCTCCACAGCAAGTATCTCCAGTCCCGTGGCTATAACGTGATGGTGTTGGATCTGCGTGATACCTACTCTTCCTACCGCTGGAACCCTCTGGAATCCATCTGGGATATGTATCAGGAGTTTGTAGAGGCCGGCAAGGGGATCTTCGTACATCGGGACAGCATCGAGGACTACACAGATCTGGAATGGCACGGCACCGTTATGCCGGGCGATCAATGGTATGAGTACCGCGGACAGGCTTGGGCAAACCGCAGCGCCCTCATCGACGAGGTCAGCGTGATCCGGCAGAAGATCTACGACGAGATGTATGAGGATCTGAACGATTTGATCTCGGTCATCTGCCCCATTGAGAGCAAGGACGACCCCGTCTGGGAAAAGGGTGCCCGTTCCATCATTATGGCCACCTGCCTTGCCATGCTGGAGGACAGTGAGGTCCCCGAACTGGGCATGACCCGCGACAAGTTCAACTTTTTCAACATCAACAAAATCATCGCCAACAGCGAGGATAACTTCCGGGAACTGAAGGCCTACTTCGACGGACGCAGTCCCCTGTCTCAGGCAGTGACACTGTCCCGCCAAGTGGTCTCCGCCGCGGACTCCACCCTCTCCAGCTATATGTCCATCGCATTTGACAAGCTGAGCATGTTCAACGACCGCGGCCTGTGCGGTCTGACTGCCGCAACGGACATCGATCCCTTCGACTTCGCCGAGCGGCCCACGGCCCTCTTCATGAAGATCCCCGACGAAAAGGACACCCGTCACGGCCTTGCCGCCGTGTTCATCCTGTGTATGTACAAGGCGCTCATCAAGATCGCCTCCGGGCGGGAAGACCTGTCCCTGCCCCGGAACGTCTACTTTATTCTGGACGAGTTCGGCAACATGCCCAAGATCGAGAAGTTTGACAAGATGATCACCGTCGGACGTTCCCGCAAGATCTGGTTCAACATGGTGGTCCAGAGCTACAGCCAGCTGAACAATGTCTACGGCGAGCAGGTGGCAGACATCGTGAAGTCCAACTGCGGTGTGAAGATGTTTATCGGCTCTAACGACATCGGCACCTGCAAGGAATTCTCCGAGCTTTGCGGCAACGTGACCGTGTCTACCCGCAGCGTGTCCTCCAGTGTAGGTTCCAAAGAGGGCGAGATGAATGTGTCCACCCAGCTGCAAACCCGCCCGCTGATCTATCCCTCCGAGCTGCAGAAGCTCAATAACAAGGAATCCACCGGCAACGCCATCATTGTCACCTTCGGCAACTTCCCGCTGAAGACCAAATACACACCCAGCTATATGTGTCCCCTGTATCAGATGGGCCAGATGGATCTGACAGACGTGCGTTCCAATGTGTTCCACGCCGACCGGGTGTTCTACGATATCGTTCGCCGCAACAAACTGATGGTCCCCAAGAAGGACGAAGAATAACCTTACAAAGGAGTATCCGCCATGGGCAGAAAATTAAGTCTCTTGTTACTCATGACAATGCTTATATCTTCTCTCTCGCTGCCTGCCCTGGCTGCGCCCGGGGACGCAGAGGTCGCCACAGAGACCGTGACGATCAATACGCCCTCTGCTTTGGAAAAGTATGTCCTATCCTATGAGGGAACGACAGACGTGGAGTACTCCGGACCGCTGGACCCTATGACCGGACTGCCCGCAGAAGATCCAAACGGTGAAAATGCCTCCTATGTGATCTTGCAGGAAGGCTCCTTTGGCTATGACAAGGAGTATCGGTGCTATGTAAATGAGGTCGGCTCCTTGTCTTTCACCAGTAATATCCCGAACGGCGCGGTTCTTTCTTCCGGTAAGCAGAGCGTGTCATTTACCATTCCCGGTGGTCTGTCTGCCATACTGTACTGCGATGGCGAGGCGCTGACGGGAGCGGATCTCGCCAGTATCACGGAGCCTGGCAATTATATTCTGGAGGTTGCCGCCAGCAATTCCTCCGACGGCATTTCTTTCTCCTTCTGCATTCTGGATGAAACCACCAACGCCGTGACAGAATTCGACCTTCCGGCTGGTTTTGACTT